>JAIQFR010000121.1 GCA_020073205.1 Terriglobia bacterium | reverse complement strand
TCGTGGTCCCGGTGGTTCGTCCGCTCTTGCTCACCGCGAGATTGACCGTGGGCGCCTGCACCGTGCTGCAGGGCACGCCGATGTCGAGGATCGCGCCGGTGGCATCCACCTTGCCAGAGATGGCGGTTGAGATCGCGGCGTCCACGTTGTGTCCGAGAGGAACGAGGTCGCCCGGGAACGTCCCGACGACGTTCAACCCGGACGCGCTGCAGCCGTTGTCGATCAGTCCGGGCTGGACGGTGCTTTCACCCGCCCTCGCGAGGCCCGATCGCGCCAGAACGTGGTTGTTGCTCAGGATGCTCAGCCTGCCGTCGTAGAGCACGACCGATCCCAGCGTTCCCGCGCAGCAGTACAGCCTGCTGATGTCGGCCGAGCTGCCGCCGGAGGTGCCCATCTTGACGGGCGGGTTCTGCTTGGCGGTGTGGGAGGAGGACAGCACGGGAAGCACGGCGAGCGCCATGACGATCGGCAGAATCCATACGGTGGACCGCGGTGAGGACCTCTTCATCGGGATCCCTCCTCGTGGCTGTGAACGGTTTCACCGGCTCGCGGAACCGGCGGACATCGGACGGATTGGGGGGAGCAGAGAGAGCCGGGTGCGCGAGTCGCGACCTCCCGGCGAACCCGGGTCATCCGCGCACCCGCCCACGCCATCCCCTCATGATCGGGGTTGGATACCCCTTGCCGCCGGTGACGTCAAGAAAAAGAAGCTAAAAGGACCAAGAAGGCACCGGCGGCAGGATCGGCCGGAGCCTACATTCTCGTAGAGGTTGCGCGATGAAACACGTTCCGCACGTCCTGCTGGCCGCCTTCGGCTCGCTCTCGGCGCTTGGCGTCCTCGCATCCCCGACGGAGGAGCCGAAGATCCATGAGTGCAAGGACCCCGACGGGAACGTGCTCTATCAGGACGAACCGTGCCCCGAGCCCAAGCACCGGAAGGTCGTCGCACCGGCGCCGTCGAAGCCGCTGGCGTCGACGGCCGAGCGGGGTGCACCGGCCGGCGTGCCCCCGGCGCCGGTCGCGGACCCCGCGCCCCGGCCGCGGGAATGGAGCGTCATCGAGCCGGCCGGAGCCGACCGTCTCCCCGGCGACGCCGGCGGCGCGCTTCACGCGCCGAGCGGTCGATTCGCGTCCCCGGAGAGCACCTGGCGAGCCTTCGTCTCCGCGATCGGGCGCGGCGATCGCGCCGCCGCCGCCGCCTGCCTCACGTCGTCCGCCCTGGTGCGGTTCGGCGGCGACGCCGAGTCGTTCCCCCTCGAGGAGATGCGGACGACCGTGAGCGCATTCACCCGCATCGAGGTCGACGGCGAGGTCGGCCCCTTCTGGTCCATCCACGCCTCGCGCGACGGCCTGCGGCCGAAGTGGATCTTCTTCGAGCGCACCGCGCGCGGCGAGTGGAAGATCGCCGCGATCTAGCGCGCCGGGCCGATCCCGATCGTGTCCGCCTTCCGCTCGGTGTGAGTCGGGGTAGGAGGGGCGAGGCGGGGAGGTGTGCGGCAGAGGCGCCAGGTGGCTTAATCTGGTGCGCGATGATGCGGAAGCGGAAGATCGCCGTACTCGGTGCCGGCACGGCGGGGCTCGCCGCATCGCTCGCCCTGGCTCGCGACGGTCATCGCGTCGTTCTGATCGAGCGGGACCCGGTGCACGCATCCGCTTCCGGCCAGGCCTTCGCGTGGGAGCGCAAGGGGATTCCCCACTTCCTGCAGCCGCACGCGTTCATACCGCGTGGCCGACAGGAATTGGTGGAGCACTTCGGGGACGTCCACGCGTCGCTGATCCGGGAAGGAGCCTACGACGTCGACGTCAGCCGGAAGCTGCCCGGCACGGCCGAGCCGGCGGACGCCGTGCTCCAGTACATGGCCGTGCGCAGGCCGCTCATCGAGTGGGGCCTGCGGAGGGCCGTCCTGGCGCAATCCGGCATCGAGGTCCATTCGGGCGTCCCGGTGAGCGGTGTCCGGCTCGAGGGCGACGGGGTCGGAGGCGTCGAGGTGGACGGGCGCGCGATCGACGTCGAGGCCGCCGTCGACGCCATGGGGCGCCGCTCTCCGATGCACGGCTGGCTCGAGCAGCGGGGCCGCGCGGTCCCGGGGCCCAGGCGGAGCGAATGCGGCGTGATCTATTACAGTCGCTACTACCGGCTGCGGCGTGGAAGCGGGTTGCCGGACGGCCCGTGGCTCCTCGGCCCGCGGGGGGATCTCGGCTACATGGGATTCTCCACGTTCCCGGGGGACAACGGGACGTTCGCGGCGGTTCTTGCCGTGCCGACCGGCGCTCCCGAGCTGAAGATCCTGATGCACGAGGCCGCGTTCGAGGCGGCCGTCGCCCGGATCCCGGCCCTGAGGACGTGGGCCAACCCAGAGCTGGCGGAGGCGATCACTCCCGTGTTGCCGATGGGCGGGCTGCAGAACACGATCAACGTCACGGACGACGCGCAACCCGGCGGCTTGTTCCCGGTGGCGGACGCCCTTTGCCACACCGACCCCGTGCTCGCGCACGGCCTGAGCTTCTCGCTGATCCACGCGGTGGAGGTCGCGCGTGCGCTTCGCGCGCACGACGACCTCGGGGACGCCTTCGCCGCCTACCGGAACGCGGTCATGCCGACCTTGCTCGAGCGCCACGAGTTCGCGACCGCCCTGGACGAGCAGCGCCACCGCATGTGGACCGGCGGACCGGTCGACTTCGCGCGCAGGGACGCGGACTACGCGCTGTTCAGCGTGATGGCGGCGGGGGTCGCCGCGATGGCCGACGCCGAGGTGTTCCGCGTCTTCGTGCGCAGGCTCGGCTTGCTCGACAGCACGCGGGTCCTCGACGAGGACGAAAGGCTGAAGGGTCGCATCGAGGACACGTTCCGCGAGTTGCTCCAGAAGCCGCGTCCGGCGCCGGGCCCCTCGCGCGGCGAGATGCTGTCCGTCGCTCGGGCCGCCCTCGACGATCGTTGAGCCCATGGACGCCGATGTCGAGGGTGTAATCATCGGCGCCGCCCGGACCCCCGCCGTGTTACGATCGACCTTCTCTCAAGAGGATCGACCGTGCCGAAGCGCTCGCGCGGCGCCGAGGCGCGAGCTGGAGCCCAGGCAGAAGGCCCGGATGAAGGCGACACGGCCAACGTGGGGAGTCGGCGCCGCGATGGCGCCGGCGAGACGTTTCCAGGGGGGTATAACCAGGAGGTCCGTCATGCGGCTCCGATCGGGAACGGTCATGCTGTTGGTCGCCACGGTTTCCGTGGTCACCGTGTCCGGCTCAGAGCAGGCGACCACGCCGGAAGCCTCCGCAGCGCTCGCGTCTGCGGCGAAGTCCGAGGTGCCGTCCTTGGCCCTTCCAGGCGCCCCGGCGATCGGCGTCGCCCTCGATTACCTGGCGGTCGATCGAACTCGGCATCGTGTCTGGGTGCCTGCGGGCGGCACCGGCAATACCGTCGTGATCGACACCAAGACGCAGGAGATCCGCCGGGTGGAGAAATTCCCCACCAAGGAGGTCGAGCGTCGAGGGATGAAGCGCATGGTCGGGCCGAGCTCGGCGACGATCGGCGACGGTTTCGTCTACGTGGGCAACCGCGCCGACTCGAGCGTCTGCGCGATCGACGCGACGAGCCTCGACCGGGGCGGGTGCGTGACCCTTCCCGCGTCACCGGACGGGGTGGCCTACGTCGCGCGAACGAAAGAGGTCTGGGTCACGACACCCCGCGAGCAGTCGATCACCATTCTCGACGTCTCCAAGCCCGCGGCTCCGAAGCTCGCCGGCAGCATCAAGCTGGACGGCGCGCCCGAGGGGTATGCGGTGGACGACGGTCACGGGTTCTTCTATACCGACCTCGAGGACAAGGACCGGACGCTCCGGATCGACGTATCGACTCGGAAGGTGACCGCGACCTGGATGCCGGCCTGCGGCGAAGAAGGTCCCGGAGGCCTCGCCGTCGAGCCGAGCGGCCAGCTGCTCATGATCGTGTGTCGGGGCCATGTCGAGGTCCTGGACGGCAGCGCGGACGGGAAGATCCTGTCGAAGCTGGACACGGGGGCGGGCGTCGACAACGTCGATTACCTGCCGGGACGGCGCTTGCTCTACGCGGCGGCGGGCGGCGCGGCGACGCTCACCGTCGCCCACCTCGACGACAAGGGGATCCTGAAGCTCACCGCGTCGATGCCGACCGCGAAGGGAGCGAGGAACGCGGTGGCCGCCGACGACGGGGTGGCGTACGTCGCGGATGGTCCCGAGGGGAAGATCCTCGTCGTCAAGCCGACGGAGGGGAAGTAACGCCCCTTGGCGGCGACGGAGGAGGGTGCGGACCGGAATCTGAAGTAGGTCGATCTATGGACGGGCCGGGGGTGAGAAACATCCGACGGTAAGTTAGACTGAGGCGATTTGGACCTCGGCTCCACGGTCACGGATCGGCAAGGGAGCACCCGGATGCCACAGGCGCCCGATTGGACCGCACAGGACTTCGAGACCCTGCTGCAGAACGGCCATCGCGCGGTCGAGGACTTGGCGAGAGTCCTCCCCGGCCGAGCCGTCGGGACGATCGAGGTCGTTCAACACGGGATCCACAGCTACCACGTCGGGCGAGGCACGTCGATGCTCTCGGAGATGATGCTCCGGCGTCTGGGGGACCGGAGCCGGCCCGTCATCTGCCCGGTGTGCGGAATGACGGTGAGTGAGTAGAAAGAGGCCCGGCCCGACCGAGCAGCACGGGGTGGTTGGTTCTCCTGTCGTCGCCGGCCGGGACCCCGCCGGAAAGGTCGTCGGGCGGCTAGGCCAGGCGCGCGCGTCGTCGTGCCGCGGGAAGGATGATGCGGCCGCCGTTGGCATAGGCGACGTCGTTCAATCCCAGGAAC
The DNA here is from genome assembly GCA_020073205.1 of Terriglobia bacterium. Lineage (NCBI taxonomy): Bacteria > Pseudomonadati > Acidobacteriota > Terriglobia > Terriglobia bacterium. The sequence continues at coordinate 8,005 of JAIQFR010000121.1, read as the reverse complement.
TGCCCCGGACGCCAGCGGAGCCAAGCGCCTCGGCTCTCCTCGGGCATGGATTTGGCCTCGACCTCGGTATTCTCGAGAGCCGTGACTCCGGACAGGAACCGGTCACGAGCTTCTTCGCTCTGGAAGCGGGCGGCAGTCCACGGAACGAATTCGCGCGGCGGGATGTACAACAAGGCCTTCCTTCCGTTTAGGGATGCAAGTGCATGATACCACGGACCCGGACGGGCGGTCGGATCGGCCCGGGCACGCGTCGGAAAGCCGACGTGGCGGGAGGACGGCATGGGAGAAGTAGCTGCTGCGCCCATCGTCGCCATGGAGCCCGAGGTCGCGGCGTGCGCATGAGGCCACCGATCTGCGCTCTTCTCGTGGTGCTCGCGGTCATCGGCTGGTCCGTCGGGGTCGGGCCGAAAGCGGCCGCCACGGACGACTCGCGGTTGGCGGATCTCCTGGCGCGCATGGCCCGGGTGGCCCGCCTCTATCGCGACGTGGCGCTCAAGTTCGAGTGCACGGAGACGATCGAGTACAAGGCACGCGAGGACTGGGACCCGCCGTCGGGATACGTGAAGTTCTCCTACGTCTACGAGCGGGACACGGAGGGCCGGCTTGAGGACTGCCGGCTGTGGCGCAAGAGCGTGACGAACGGGAGGACGGTCCGCTGCGTCGAGCCGGACGATTATCGGATCCCGCTCTATCTGCGCAACGCGTACCTCTTCATCTTCGCGTTCCTCGAAGACCGTCAACCCTGGCACGAGTACCGGATCGTCGGCGAGGAGTCCGTGTCGGGGCGCCCGGCCATCGTCGTGGACTACGGCCCGGGAAACGTCGTTCGCGCGAACTTCAACGACTGGTACGGCCGGGCGTGGATCGATCGGGACGGCTACCAGCTCCTCAAGGTGCTCGCGTACCGGCCGAATTCCTGGGCGGCGAAGCAGCAGTTCGAGAAAGCGAGGGCCGCAAGTCCCGGCGGCAAGCCGGACACGAAGGAGTACGAGCTCGAGTGGGTGGTGACGGAATTCGGCCGGGAGATGAACGGCATGCGGTTCGTCTCGGAGGTGCAGCTCCACCGGGCGCGTTATCGGTGGGTCGCGGACTTCCGGGAGGAGAAGCTCCTCGACGTCCGCCAGACCTACAGGCGCTACAGGTTCTACCACGTCGCGAGCCGGGAGGAGATCGAGGGGCTCGTGGAGGGCAGGACCCCGGCCTCGTCACCCCGATGACGACGTCGTCGAGTGATCGAGCGAAGTCTGCGGGAAACGCCGCCGCCCCGCCATCGGTTAGACTCGTATTCCGATGCCGGACCTGACTCGCAGCCGCCGCGCCGGAGAGCGCCTGGACGACTGGTGCCGCGCGTGCAAGGCCACGCGCACGCACGTCATCGTCGCCGTCGCCGTGGACGGCGCGATCTCGCAGGTGCTGTGCGATTTCTGCGGCAGCCGGCACCGTTTCCGCGGCGGGGGCCGGGGGCCCGACCGTCCCGGCGAGTTCCTCGGGGCGAACGTTCCGCGCGGTGCCGCGGCGCTCGTGTCCGACCGTGAAAGGAGCCCTGCGGTGAGCGATGCCTCAACGGACCTCGAGATGACGCTCAGGCGCGTGATTCGGGAGGAGACCGGCCTGACGCCGGTCGCGCCCGCCGAGAAGTGGCGCGGCGGGGACCTCGTGCTCCGCCCGCGCGCGCCGGGCCTCAAGGAACAGAGGTGGCCGATCGAGTCGTTCTTCCACAAGGTCGTGATGCTGCGCAACCGGCTGCGCGTCCTCGAGCAGCAGGTCAACGGGCTCGAGATCCCCGAGGACGTCAAGCTCAAGCTGCAGAGCTACATCACCGGGTGCTACGGTTCGTTGACCAGCTTCAACGTCCTGTTCGCGGAGCCCGACGACCGCTTCCGCGGCTCGGGCGAGAGCGAGTAGCGGCGGGGAGCGGAAGGCTCGATCCGCGGGCACGGGGGCGAGCGATGACGGTGCGGGGCCTGCTCCTCTGCGCGGCCATGGCCGGTGCCGCGATGGCGCCCGTCGCGGCGCAGCCCATCGACGCCGGCGTCTTCGACGGCATGCGGTGGCGGCTCGTGGGCCCGTTCCGCGGTGGCCGCTCGGTCACGGCGACGGGAGTGCCGGGGGAACCGAACCGCTTCTACTTCGGAGCCGTGGGCGGGGGAGTCTGGCGGACCGACAACGCGGGGCGGACCTGGGAGCCCATCTTCGACTCGCAGCCGGTCGCGTCCATCGGCGCGATCGCCGTGGCGCCCTCGGACCCCAGGGTCCTCTACGTCGGCTCGGGCGAAGCCGACATGCGCTCGGACATCTCGTACGGCAACGGCGTGTACAAGTCGGTCGACGGCGGGAGGAGCTTTACGCACGTCGGACTGACCGACACCCGGCAGATCGGCCAGATCGTCGTGGACCCGCGCGATCCGGGCCTCGTCTTCGTGGCCGCGCTCGGACACGCCTACGGGCCGAACAAGGAGCGGGGAGTCTTCCGCTCGAGGGACGGTGGAAGGAGCTGGACCGCCGTGCTCTTCAAGGACGAGAACACGGGCGCCATCGACGTCGCCCTCGATCCGAGCAACGGCAGGAGGATGCTGGCCGCGCTCTGGCAGACGCGGCGGCCGCCGTGGAACGCCTACCCGCCCTCGAACGGCCCCGGCAGCGGCCTCTATCGCTCGGAGGACGGCGGCGACACGTGGCATCGAGTGACGGAGGGACTGCCCACGGAGCGGCTCGGGCGCATTCGAGTCGCTTTCGCGCCTTCCGAGCCGCGCCGCGTCTACGCGATCGTGGACGCGAGGGAGGGCGGCCTCTTCGTTTCGGAGAACGGCGGGGTGGCCTGGAAACGGGTGAACTCCGACCGGCGGATCTGGGACCGCGGCTGGTACTTCGCCGGCGTGACCGTCGATCCGAAGGACGCCGACACCGTCTACGCCTGCGACATCGCGCTGTACCGCTCGACCGACGGCGGCAAGACGTTCCTGCCGTTCAAGGGCGCCCCGGGCGGCGACGACTACCACCGGCTCTGGATCGATCCTGCCGACTCGCGCCGGATGATCGTCGCGAGCGACCAGGGCGCGGTCGTGACCGTGGACGGCGGCAAGACTTGGAGCTCCTGGTACAACCAGCCGACCGCGCAGTTCTACCACGTGGCGACCGACGACCGGTTCCCGTACTGGATCTACGGCGCGCAACAGGACACCGGCGCCGCGGCGACGCCCGTCCGCACGGACTACCGCTCGATCACCCAGCGCGATTGGAAGGGGATCGCCGTCGGCGGCGAGAACGGGACCATCGCTCCCGATCCCCTCGACCCCGGTATCGTTTGGGGAGGAACGGTCGGGCGGTTCGACTGGCGCACGCTACAGGAGTTCGACGTCGATCCCACGCTCGCCTATCCGGGCGACTATCGAAGCGAGTGGACGCTGCCGCTCGCGATCTCGCCCCGCGACCCGAAGGCGATCTACGCCTCGCGGCAATCGCTCTTCAGGACCGTGGACGGCGGCCTCCACTGGGAGAAGGTGAGCCCCGACCTCACGCGCGAGAATCCGGGGGTGCCGTCGAACCTCGATCCCGCGACCGCCGAGGACTCCGCGGCGAAGGGACCGGTCCGCGGCGTCATCTACGCGATCGCGGTCTCGCCGCTCGTGGATGGGCGGATCTGGTGCGGCACGGACGACGGGTCGATCTGGCTGTCGCGCGACGACGGCAGGAGTTGGAAGAACGTGACGCCGGGAGATCTCGCTCCTTGGTCGAAGGTCGGAAACATCGAGGCCTCGCACTTCGACGTGGAAACCGCCTACGCCGCGATCGACCGGCACCGGCTCGACGACCTCTCCGCCGTGATCCTAAGGACCCGGGACGGCGGAAGGACCTGGGCGTCGATCGCCCGCGGGATCCCGGACGGCAGCTTCGTCAACGTCGTGCGCGAGGACCCGGTCCGGCGCGGGCTGCTCTTCGCCGGCACCGAGACCGGCGTGTTCGTGTCCTTCGACGACGGCGACCACTGGCAGCCGCTGCGGATGAACCTGCCGAACTGCTCGATCCGCGACATCGACTTGCGCCACGGCGACCTCGTCGTCGCGACGCACGGTCGCTCGTTCTGGGTCTTGGACGATATCTCGCCGTTGCGGCAGGCAGACGCCATCGCCTCGGCGTCGGACCTCGTGCTGTTCGCGCCTCGGGCCGCGGTACGGCTCCACCCGGCGCCGTTTCAGGGCACGCCCGAGCCCAAGGACGAGCCGATGGGGGAGAACCCGCCCGCGGGCGCGGTCCTCGACTATTACCTGAGGTCGGCGGCGCCGGAGGCGCTCGCGATCGAGATCCTGGACGCGACCGGAGCCCTCGTGCGACGCTACGCGAGCGGCGACAAGGCGATGCCCACCGACCCGCAGCGCCTCCGGACCACGCCCGACTGGGTGCCGTCGCGGGAGCCTCCGGGGGCCGCGGCCGGGATGCACCGATTCATCTGGGACCTTCGCTACGCGCTTCCGAAGGAGCTCGCCGACGGGACCGGCGGCTCCCGGGTCGGAGCCGGCCTGTGGGTCCCGCCCGGCCGCTACACCGTGCGCCTGACTCGCGCCGGCAGGGCCGTCACGGCGCCTCTCTTCGTCGTGAAGGACCCGCGCCTCCCCTCCTCCGTCACGGACGCCGACCTCGTCCGCCAGCACGAGATCGCCCGGGACGTCGAGGTCGAGCGCGTGCGCGTGGCCGTCGGGCTGCACCAGGCCGATTCCCTCCGCAAGCGGATCGCGGCGCTGCGCGACACGACGAGCGCCGAGGCCGCCTCCGCTCTCGACGCGCTCTCGAAGGCCATCGACGGCGCCGTCGGCTCTCCATCCTCCAATCCCGGAGAGGATGCGTTCGAGGCTGGCGAGCTCTCGCCCACGGCCCTCAAGCGGCTCGCCTCGTCCCTCTCCGGTCTCGAGTCCGCCATCGAGAGCGCCGACGCGGCCCCCACCCCCGACGCGATCGCCGGCTTCGCCGAGCGCGGCAAGCTCGTGGAGCAGGGCCTCGCCCGCTGGCGGAAGCTCCTCGCGACCGATTTGGCCGACGCGAACAGGGTCCTCGAGGCCGCCGGGCTCGCGCCTCTTCCGCTGGATTGAGCATCCGTCGGGGCGGCGCGTCTCATCCGCCCTGCGTCGCGTCAGGGGTACCGGGCACGTGCGAACCGTCTGTTCAATTTGTCGGCGCTGTCGACTTGATCGGAACATTCCATCCCGCGTTCGAGGGTGAAACGGCGGCCGGAACCCATGAATCGGGTGCGATGGCATCGGAAGGAGGTTTGCCTATATTTGCTACGAGGGGAAGAGGATCCGATGCGCTCCGGCCGAAGGCTCACCCGCCGACCGATCGTGCCACCGGGGTAGCGGGTCGTCCGTCTCCCAGGACCGAGGAGGCCGAACGATGACGAGGCGCGACATCCGAGGTTTCACCCTGATCGAGCTGTTGATCGTCGTGGCGATCATCGGCATCATCGCCGCCATCGCCATCCCGAACCTGCTGAACGCGATCGACCGGGGCAAGCAGAAGCGGTCCATGGTCGACATGCGCTCCATCGGCACCGCGGTGGAATCGTACGCCATCGAGAACAACTACTATCCGGCCGCGGCCGATATCGGGACGTTGGCGAATCCCTCGACCAACGTGGCGCCATCGCACATCAAGATCGTTCCGATGCTCGACGGCTGGGGGCACAACTTCTACGTCTCCTCGACGCCCACCGGCTACACGCTCGCGTCCGGCGGCAAGGACGGCGGCGACCTGGGAGGCGTCGTTTGGGGTGCCTTCGGCGGCTCCAACGCCGGGGGATTCGACAGCCCGATCGTCTTCATGGGCGGGCAGTTCGCGGCCTGGCCCGAGGGCGCGCAGCAGTAGTCACGCGTCCGGAGATAGAGCGGCACGGCACCGGGATCAGCAGGCCAGCCTCCGAACATCCCCCTCGATTCTCCGCCAACCGGGCGAATGCCGCGGCGCGCGAGGCCGCGACGGCTCGCCTCTCCACCGTGGGTGCCGCATCGTGGCCCTGACGTATCATGGGGGCGATGTCTTCCAACTCCTCATGGCTCGATGCGGGCGCGCCCCGGCGAGGGGCGGTCATGGAGGCCGGGTCACCGTGCGCGACGTGCGGATGAAGGGGTTCCGTGAGCGGACCGGCGTCGAGGCGGCGCTCGCGATGCTCGAGCAGCGGACCGGCGCGCTGGACGCGGAGTCGATCCCGATCACCGAAGCGGCCGACCGCGTGGCCGCCGCCGACGTCATCGCGGCCGTCGACGTGCCGCACTTCGCCAGGGCCGCCATGGACGGGTACGCGGTGGATGGGGAGTCCACGTTCGGCGCGACGGCTCATGCGCCGGTCGAGCTTCGGGTCCGCGGCGCATCGGCGCCGGGGCGCCCCTTCCCGGGCAGGGTGGGGCGACTCGAAGCGGTCCGCATCGCCACGGGAGCCCCGTTGCCCGCCGGCTGCGACGCCGTGCTCATGGCCGAGCACGCGGAGGAAGAGGAGCGAGACGGCGCCGTCTGGGTCAGGGTGAGCGAGGCGGTCGCGCCGCTCAAGAACGTCGGCGACGTCGGCGAAGACGTGCGCCGCGGGACGACGGTCGTGGCGCGGGGCCGGCGCCTTAGGCCGCAGGACCTCGCGGTACTCTCCGGCGTGGGCGCGGCAGCGGTGGACGTCGTGCGCCGGCCGCGGGTCCGCATCCTCGTCACCGGCGACGAGCTGCTGCCTCCCGGGACCACGCCATCGGGCGCCTTCATCGCCGACGCGAACAGCCCGATGCTGGCCGCCCTCTGCCGCCGCGACGGGGCGGGCGACGTCTCGCGGGTCCACGTTCCCGACCGGCGCGAACGGGTGCGGGACGCCGTCGCGGAGACGACCGAGCACGTCCTGCTCGTGTCGGGCGGCACGTCGGTCGGCCCGGAGGATCACGCGCCCGGCGTCCTGGCCGAGATCGGCGAAATCGCCGTGCACGGGGTCGCCATGCGGCCGGCGAGCCCCGCGGGATTCGGCTTCTTCGGCACGGGCCGCCGCCAGATCGCGTTCCTCCTGCCGGGCAACCCGGTGTCCTGCCTCTGCGCGTACGAGTTCTTCGCCGGGCCGACGATCCGCGCCCTCGGAGGACGACCGCGCGCCTGGCCGCACCGGCGACGGCGGTGCCGGGTCGCGAGCAAGATCGTCTCGCCGCTCGGTCGAACCGACTACGTGCGCGTCACCGTCCGAGGGGACGACGTCACGCCGATCATGGTCTCGGGAAGTTCGATCATCTCCTCAACCACGCGGGCCGACGGCGTCGTCATCGTCGAGAGCGGCGACGAGGGGCACCGCGAAGGGGAGTGGGTGGAGGTCCTGTTCTACGACTGAGCCGGGGGCCGGAAGGGTGGGTGCGTCATGAAGCAGGAACAGTTCCTGAGCGTCCTCGATCGGGACGAGGCCACGGCGCGCTTCCGCGCGGCGCTCGGCGAGCTCTCTCCCCGCGGCACCGAGGACGTGGGTCTCGATGAGGCCCTCGGACGAGTGCTCGCCGCCGACGTCCTGAGTCCGGTGGACGTGCCCGGCTTCGATCGCTCGAACGTCGACGGCTACGCGGTTCAGGCCGCGGACACCTTCGGGGCGATCGAAGCGTCCCCCCGGCGGCTCTCGGTCCTCGCGGCGGCGGTCGTCATGGGGAGCGTCCCCGAGGCCGAGGTGACGAGCGGGACCGCGATGGCCATCCCGACCGGTGGGGTCTTGCCGCGCGGGGCCGATGCCGTGGTCATGGTCGAGGACACGCGGCCCGAGGGCGGCGACGTCGTCGTGTCGCGGGCGGTCACCCCCGGCCGCTCCGTCACGTTCGCGGGCACCGACGTGGCCCAGAACGAGGCGGTGTTGCGCGAGCGGGACGTGCTGACGTCGCGGGAGACCGGCATCCTCGCGGCGCTCGGGATGTCCCGAGTCGAGGTCTTCGCCCGACCCCGCGTCGCCATCCTGTCCACCGGCGACGAGCTCGTTCCGCCGGGCGAACCGCTCGGGACGGGACAGGTCTACGAC
>JAIQFR010000120.1 GCA_020073205.1 Terriglobia bacterium | reverse complement strand
GGGACGCGAGCGTGTCCTGCGCGTCCTGGCCGCGCGGAGAGGAAAACGTCAGCCCTTCCGCTTGGACGGGATAGAACCGGACGTTCTGTGCTGCCGACTCGACGAGCACCTCCTCGTAGGCGCCTTCTGAACCTGCCGTCTCGCCCCAGTGCGACGCAAACGCTCCATTTTCGGAGACTGTGCTTACGGAGCCGCCGCCGACTTTCCCCGCTCTTGAGATGCGGGAAAACACGAAGGCCCCCGGGGGTAGCATCCTCACGAAGTGTTCGCCCGCATTCCGTCTCATGGTGTCGGAAAAATATAGGAACACTTTAGGCGCCTCGACGCCTCCGAGTCGGCGGAGCACACCCGCGATTCTGAGAAAGTCTTCCCGGGCTGCCGCCATCTCGTCTTGGTTGTAACGCTTCGCGAGGAGAACCGCGACGGACGTGACATCCTTCCGGGCCGCGGAGGATGGAGGTCCACCGGCCCGGCGGTCTGCGGCGGCTTCGGCGTCGTTTTGCTCGTCGTGCCCTATGAATGTCCCTCTGCATCTCCCGTCGCCGTCGTCGTCAGTCGAACCATCCTTGTTGTCGATCGCCGACCGGATCTCCTCGACTCGCATTTCCTCCTCGATGGGAGACGGGTCGACCTGGTCGGGATCGTGCTCGAGATCCTCGATCGCCTTGAGGATCTCCTCCGGCCGGGACGTGAACTGTGTGAACACCTTGAGCTTCTTGGCGCTCGATACGACCATGCCGCGGCTCCCATCCAGAATGAGGCGCGAGACCATCTCGCGCACGACGGCAAGTGCGCGTTGTCGCCCTGATGGGGTGAGGTGCCTCTGGTCGAAGTAGAACACGTAGCTTGCGGGTCGAGCCAACGTCGTCGAGGGATCGGCTACACACAAGGGATCGAGATGAAAGTTCTCGATCGACTGCTTACCCACCTGAACCTCGAAATCGGCCGCGGTGAGACGCGATGCGGTTTCGCGCGGTCCCGTGACCGTGATCTCGAGCTGACCCAGGTGCGTGCCTGCCTTCTCGACCAGGCCAAGGTCTTTGGGCTTGTCCTTGACCTCAGCGGCGCAAAGCGCGCTGAGCACGGTCGCCATCGCGACGCATGCCACCAGAGTACGCCTTGCTGTGTACATGGCATCTCCTCCGTTCCAGAGCGCCGCGACGCGAAACGACCATCGTCGCGTGTCTGCGCGGCGACTGGAACGACCGACCCATGCCGTAGTCAGATGTGCTGCTTTTGCCCCCGGTGCGCAGTGCTATTTCGCACGTATCTAATGTACTGCCTTCATCCTACGCTTGGCATGAAGAGCGCGTCAATAGTGCAGTTAGGATGCAGCTGGGCTGATTGCCCGGAAAGCCGTTCTGAACATCGACACCAAGACCGGATTCCGAAGGGCGACACGGACTCGCTCCTGATGTGGCCAGCACACCCCGGCGCGCCCTGCGGTATCCTCGTCCCCTCGAGGAGGGTCCCATGACGGCTCACGGAGATACGGGAACGGCGCCGCGCCGGGACTGGCCGCGGCGCGCGGTGTTGAAGGCGATCTCGGCGGCCGGGATCGGCTCGGCGGTGTTCTCCAGGGCGCTCCTGGCGTTGGCCCAGGGGCCCGCCGGCCCCAAGGTCTCAGCCGAGATGATCCAGCAGGCGGAGTGGATCTCGGGGATCAAGCTGACCGACGACCAGAGGAAGCTGATGCTGGAGGGCGCCGGGCAGCAGCTCGCGGACCTCGCGAAGCTCCGCGCGGTGCCTCTCGACAACGCCGTGCCCCCGGCGATCGTCTTCGATCCCGCTCCCTTCGACGCCGGAGGGGCCGTCGAGCCGCTGGACCTGCCGGAGCAGGAGGAGCCGGATGAGCCGCCGTCATGGGACGAGCTGGCGTTCGCTCCGGTGACGGAGCTGGCGGCGCACGTCCGAAGCCGGCAAGTTTCTTCGGTCGAGCTGACGCGGATGTACCTGGACCGGATCGCCCGGTTCGGACCGAAGCTCCTCTGCACGGTGAGCGTGCTGGAGGATTCCGCGCTGAGGCAGGCCGAGCGGGCGGACCGCGAGATCGCCGCCGGGCGCTACCGCGGTCCGCTCCACGGCATCCCGTGGGGGGTCAAGGACCTCTTCTCGGTCCCGGGAACGAAGACCACGTGGGGCGCCGCCCCGTACAAGGACCAGGTCCGGCCCGAGAAGGCCACGGTGGTCGCCCGCCTGGAGGAGGCCGGCGCGGTGCTCGTCGCCAAGACCAGCGTCGGCGAGCTGGCCTGGGGGGACACCTGGTTCGGCGGGGTCACGAAGAACCCGTACAAGCTCGAGCAGGGATCGAGCGGCTCGTCCGCCGGGTCGGCCGCTTCGACCGCGGCGGGGCTCGTGGGGTTCGCGATCGGCACCGAGACCTGGGGGAGCATCGTCTCCCCCTGCACGCGCTGCGGCGCGACGGGGCTCCGCCCGACGTTCGGCCGGGTCAGCCGGTACGGCGCGATGGCGCTCGCCTGGAGCATGGACAAGGTGGGGACCATCGCCCGCTCGGTGGAGGATTGCGCCATCGCGTTCCACGCGATCCAGGGAGCGGACGGCCTCGATCCGACCGCCGTGGATCGGCCGTTCTCGTGGAGGCCGCGGCGGGACGTCCGGACTCTCAGGGTCGGCGTGGCCCAGTCGCTCTTCGACGAGGACTACGCGAAGGGGACCGAGAAGGACGAGGACAAGCCGGGGCTCCGTGAGTGGCAGGTGATCGACCACGCGACCCTCGACGCCCTGAGGGGGCTGGGGATCGATCTTGCGCCGGTGAAGTTCCCCGACGGCCTCCCGGTCGGCTCCCTGTCGCTCATCCTGTCAGCGGAGGCGGCGGCCGCGTTCGACGAGCTGACCCGCTCGGGGCGGGACGCCCAGCTCGTCCGGCAGGTGGCGGACGCCTGGCCCACCGTCTTCCGTCTCGGCCAGGAGGTTCCCGCGGTGGAGTACCTCCGCGCCAACCGCGTTCGCACCCTGGTGATGCGTGAGATGGCCAAGCTCATGGAGGACGTGGACGTGATCGTCGCGCCGAGCTTCGGCGGCGACGTGCTGCTCCTGACGAACCTGACCGGGCACCCCGCGGTGGTGGTTCCCAACGGCTTCCGCCCGTCCGACGGGACGCCGACGAGCGTCACGTTCGTCGGCCGCCTCTTCGGCGAGTCCCACGCGCTGCAGGTCGCGATGGCGTTCGAGGAGGCGACGGAGTTCCACCTCAAGCGGCCGCCCCGCTTCGCGCCCAGCGAGCCTCCCGAGGAGCCGGAGGGGCACATCAGGAGCTGAGGGCGGACGGGACCCCTGGTCCTGCCGGCGCTAGGCGACCGAAGGCCTCGGAGGCTCGCCATTCCACCTTCCCGCCGCCAGCCGGAGCCCACCGAGGATCAGGAGGGCGCCGCCAAACGTCGCGACGATCGTGGCGCCGGTGGGCAGGTCCAGGATGAAGGAGAGGGCGACCCCCCCGGCTGAGACGGCGGCCCCCATCGTCCAGCCGATGGCGAGGCGCGTCCCCAGCCGGCTGGAGAAGAGCATGGCCGTCACCGAAGGGACGATCAGGAAGCAGAAGACGAGCAACACCCCCGCGATCGCGACCGACGAGGTCACCACGAAGCCGAAGGAGACGTAGAAGAGGAAATCCCAGAACCGGACGTTCCATCCGCGGCGCTCCGCCTCGGCCTGGTCCAGGGAGATCAGGAGGAAGCGCTCCCGGAAGACGTAGTGGAAGATCCCGACCAGCGCGTAGAGAACCGCGGTCTTGATCAGCTCCGGCCAGGTGACCGACAGGATGTTGCCCACCAGCATGTCCTTGAGGTGCTCCGTCTCCTGGGTCGCCTTCGACATGACCAGGATCGCTACTCCGGCCGACACCGCGTAGACGATTCCGATGATCGCCTCCTGCGGGATGCGGGTCTTCCGGTGCACCCTCGTGAACGCGAAGATCGCCGCGCCCAGGAACGTGAATCCGAGGGACCAGACCCAGGCGGCGTTGGAATGGAGGTCGTGCCCCGCGAGGTAAGCGACCGTGGTGCCGAGCGCTGCGATCTGGGCGAGAGACAGGTCGACGAAGATCACCCCGCGCTCCACCACGTGGACGCCGAGGTAGGCGTGGATGCCGGTCAGGATCAGACTGGCGACGAACGCCGGGAGGAGGATCTCCAGGATGGTCATGGGTGTCCCTTCATGGCCGCCACGAACCCGTCGATGTCGTGATCGAACAGCGAGAAGTAATCCTTGATCTCCGGCGCTCCCCCGACCGACGGGTAGAACACCAGCACCTTGGCACCGGTCTTGTCCGCGATGAATCTCGGCGTCTTGAGGTCGAAGTAGGGTTCCACGACGATCACGGAGACCTTGTCGGCCTGGACCAGGTTGATGATCTCCAGGGTGTGGGTGGGGGACGGCGGGATCCCGGGCTTCGGCTCCACGTGGCCCACGATCTCGAGCTTGAAGTGCTTGGCGAAGTTCGGCCACGAGTCGTGGAACGTGACGATCTTGCTCCCGGCATACGGCGCCATCTTCGCCGCCCACTCCTTCTCCTTGGCGGCCAGCTTGGCGTCGAACGTAGCCAGGTTCGCGGCGTAGGACGCGGTCCCGGCCGGATCGAGCTCGGAGAGCTTGGAGGCGATGGCGTGCGCGATGACGCGGCCGTTGTCCGGGTCGGTCCAGTAGTGCGGGTTGCCGTACGGGTGCACGTCCCCCATCGCCCGCGTCACCTGCGTCGTCGGGCGCTGCAGGATGTCGCAGCCGATGGAGGCGTCCAGGTAGCCCGGGGAGCCGGGGTGGATGGCGTCGTTACGGCTCTGGTCGATCAGCGGCGGGAGGTACCCGATCTCCAGCTCGAGCCCCGCCACGATCAGCAGGTTCGCCCGTGACAACTGCAGGATGAACGAGGGCTTCGCGTCCACGAAGTGCGGGTCCTGGTACCCCTTGGCGAGGGCGAATGTCGTGACCCGGTCGCCGCCGACGGACTCGGCGATCGACGCGAAGTCGTCGAGGCTCGTTACGACCCGCACCTTCGCGATCGCGGGGCCGCTCAGGACGACCACGAGCAGCGCTGAAAGAAGGATCTTCGACGGCTTCATGAAGAACTCCTCAGAAGGGATGGGCGCCGTGGGCGCCGATGGCGAACTGGACTTGCAGCAGGACCTCGTCGGCGGTCTCGCCGTCGGCGTACATTCGCCGTCGCAGCTCGCTGCGAAGCTGCGAGAACTCGCTCGGCCAGAAGGTCAGCGTCGCGGCTTCGCCGGTATCGTGGAGCGCGGCGTCGTCCGCATGGTCGGCGCGCTCGTAACGCGCGCCGACGAACCAGCGCTTCGCGAGCTGATAGTCGCCGGAAAGGAACCAGCCGTCCGCGGTCTGCGCGCCCGCCAGCAGGTCCTTGCGGCTCCGGATGAGCTCGCCGCGCAGGGTCACCGAGCGGTACGTCGCGGTCCTCAGCGGCTTCCACCGGAGCGTCGCGTCGATCGCCCCGAGGCGGGTCTTCGAGCTCCCGGTCGAGCCGTTCGGCCCGACGCCGTAGGAGAGGCCGAGGTCCAGGTTCGTCGCCTCGGTCAGATCGCTGAAGATCCGGTAGTGGCCGTTGTAGGAGAGATCGCTCCTCTCCGGGGCTTTGAACAGCTGGCCGTCGATACCGGCGTCCCCGCCGAACACCTGCAAGGTCGCTTCCGAGAACACGTCGCCCGGAAGTGGAATCAGCTTCGCGACCGACAGGCCGGAGCCGATCCACCCCTCCTCGCCGCCGAGGAGGTTCACGAGAGGGAGAGGCTCGTCAGGCCAGGGGAGGACGTGGAGGTGCAGCGAGTTGATCTTGCCGAACGCGGTCCGCATCCGGCCGACCTTCGCGAGAAGGCCCCAGGGCAGGGACGTGAAGCTGGCATACCCCTCCTCGACGTCGACCCCCTCCTCGCCGAACGACAGGAAGACGTCGGCCCGGGCGTAAGGGTCGACGATCGCCTGGAGGCCGACCTCGGACTCGCGAAGGCTCGAGGCGGGTAAGTTCTCCGTGCGGTTCTTGCCGCCGACGCCGAGGTAATTGCCGATCAGGGACACGCTCGGATTGAAGTAGTTGGACGTCTGCGAGGGTGGCGCGGCGGGCGTCGGGGCCGGTGGGACCGGCGGGGCCTCGGGCACCGGGATCGGGGGGCGAGAGCCCTTGAGGGCCGCGACCTCGGCCTCGAGGGCGGCGATCCGCGCCTCGTAGACGCGCTGCATCTCGGCGAGCTTCTTCTCGAGCGAGCCGACGCGGTCGTCGTCGGCGGGCTCCGAGCAATGCGCCGCGCCCGACAGCGCCAGTGCGACGGCGAGCGTCAGCGGGACGACGATCGGGAAACGTGCTCTCATCGTTGGTCATCCTTGTTCGGCACGGGAAACGGTCGGCCGGATCCGTTGGACCGTTCGCCAGGCCCCCGGCGCGATCGCACGCGCGGCCGCCGCGGAGGCCGAGCCGTCCCGAGGGACGGTCGTCGGAGAGCGTCTAGGCCCAGGCGGAGATCGGACGGCAAGTCGGGGGCGCGCGACAGCCGCCGGCGTCGCGGCCAGATGCGCGGTGAGACGCCACCTCCGGAGCCACGGCGCGGCAGGGCTCGGCGGTCATGGGACCGGTCGAGGGCGGAGGCACGACGAGCGAGATCTGCTCGTGAGAGCTTCGGCAGGCGAGGCACGGTCCGGAATCCGACTCGCGATGGTGAGGATCGGCGTCGAGCACGGGCGAAGCGCTCGCCCGGCGCGGAAGGCCGTGGTGGTGGACGACTCCGGCGACCGCGAAGAAGACGAGGGCAACCGCCACGAGGACGGCACCGGGCCGGTGTATTCGTCGCGGGTCGCGCGGCCTGCTCAAGCTATACGTTCTCCGTAATCTCTGAAGCTACCCCGGGTCCCGCGCCCTGTCAAACCAGGCTCTCCCGTACAATGGGCGGCCCATGGCGCGAGACCCGCAACGACGAGAGATCCCCCGGCCGCCCGCCGCGGTCCTGTTCGACATGGACGGCGTGCTGGTCGACACGTTCGACGCGTGGGTGGCGGTGGTGGACGAGTGCCGGCTCCGGAGGGGCATGGCGCCGGTCGGACCGGAAGGGATCCGGGCCTGCTGGGGCCAGGGGCTCAAGGCCGACTGCGAGACGCTGTTTCCCGGAGAGTCGCCGGAGGTGCTGGCCCGGGAGTACGACGAGGGGTTCGAGCGCCACCTGCCGAAGGTGCGGGGGGAAGAGGGAGTCGCCGGGACGGTCCGCGCGCTCCGGGCGGCGGGAATCGGGACAGCGGTCGTGACGAACAGCCCGTCCGCTCTGGCGCGACGCATCCTGCGCCTGCTCGACCTCGAGGATGCGTTCGACGCGGTCGCCGGCGGAGAGGAGGTGCCGCGGGGCAAGCCCGACCCCGACCTCGTGGTGCTGGCCCTCGAGCGCCTCCGGTGCGCACCAACGCGCGCCGTGCTGGTGGGGGACACCCTCCTCGACCTCGAGGCGTCGCGCGCCGCGCGGGTGGCCTTCGTCGGTTACCGGCTCGATGGGGGGGACGCCCGGATCGAGCGCCTGCCGGAGCTTCTTTCGCTCCTCCTTCGGACGGGTCCGCCGGCCTGATTCCCGCGCCGCGATCGGCCCGGCGAGGTGAGGCAACGGTTTGCAGCCGTTTGGGCTTCGGCGTAGGATTCTCCGATTTCGAGGAGGCCGAAGATGATTCGTGATGGGACTTCGCATCTTCGCCGGCGCCTCATGTTGGGGTTCCTCGCGGCCTGGATGGCGGCGTTTGCCGTCGCTTCCTCGGTGCACAACCACGGTCTGCCGGGACCCACGGCGCTGCGCGCCACACAGCAGCCTTCGGGTGGGGAGCACTCGCGAGAGGATTCGTGCCTCGCGTGTCTCGCTTCCCACGTCCCCGTTCCGGTTCCTGAGAACTCGATCCCTCTCTCGGGTCCGAGCGAGGCCCAGGGGATCGTCTCGACCGAACGGTTCCTACCGGTTCTCGTCGCATCCTTCCTTCCCTGCCCGTCCCGAGCCCCACCTACCTCCTGCGGCATCGCGGCGTAGCCCGATTCCCCTATCGGGCCTGTCCCACGTGTGCGTGGGGCAGGCAGACGCCATGGTCTGACGGCGTCTCGTTCGCCTGAGCGAGCGCTCCGTGCGCTCGGGTGTCCCTGCCTCTTCGAGCAGGGCTCCTGCTCGCAGGCTCAGGCGGCTACCGCTTTCGTTCGCCGGCCGAGTACGAGCCGTACATCGAGGTATCTCATGTCGCGATCCTCAGTGGTCATCCGTTCCTTTGCGATCGTTCTCTGCGTCTTTGCCCTTGCGGCGTTGCTCCCTCGCTCTCGGGCCGAAGGAGGCGTGGGCCCCATCCGCGGCAAGGTGGTCCGCCCCGATGGGCAAGGCGTCGGGGGCGTGGCCCTCGAGCTTCGCAACTCCATCACGGGGTTTCGAGCCAACGCGACCGCGGGCGCCGATGGGAGCTTCCGGTTCCTGAACGTTCCCTTCAACCCGTACCGGCTGCAAGCCAAGGTGCCGGGTTTCCAGCCGATCGACCTCTCGGTGGAGATCCGGTCCCCGATCGGCCTCGATCTGAAGGTCGAGCTCACCCCCGCGCTGACCGAATCCGTCACGGTCAAGGCCGTGGCCGACGTGACCCAGCTCGAGACCAACACTTCGATGAGCCACATCGACATCGACAAGTCGTACATCGCCACCGCGCCCGCAACCGTCGCATCCCGCGCCATGGAGCAGATCATCACCTCCACCCCCGGATTCGCCAAGGACGAGAACGGCCGGTACCACTTCCAGGGGGCTCACAGCCAGAACGAGTACGTCGTCGACGGTCAGACGATCTCCGATCAGACCGGGGTGACGTTCTCGAACTCCATCGATCCGGGAATCGCGCAATCGATCGAGGTGGTCTACGGGAACGTCCCGGCTGAGTTCGGCGAGAAGATCGGCGCCGTGATCAACCTCGCGACCCGGTCGGGCCTCGGCGCCGGCCCGGTCAAGGGAGAGGTGCTCGCGGGCGTCTCCCGGTTCGGCACGTACGAGGGGGGCCTCTCGACGACCTACGGCACCGAGAAGTTCGGGCTCTTCGCGTCCGTCGACGGATCGAAGTCGGACCGGTTCCTCGATCCGGTCAATCCCGGCAATCTGAACAACCACGGGGACACCGCGCGCGGCTTCCTGCGCCTCGATTGGGCACCGACGGCCGACGACTCGTTCCGGCTCACCGCCCTCCTGGGACAGACGCATCGGGGGGTCCCCAACACCTTCACCCAGGAAGCCGCCGGCCAAGACGAGCGCGTCCGCACGAACGATCAGAATCTCAACTTCGGCTGGCAGCACGTCATGTCCGGCTCGCGACTCTTCGACGTAGCCGTGTTCGGGAGGTTCGCGTCGTTTCGGCTCGATCCGTCCGCGGGCGACACCCCCGTGACGGCGACCTCGGACCGCTCCCTGGACAACTACGGCATCCAACCGACGTTCACCTGGACCGTGGGCGGTCACGAGTTCAAGGTGGGAGGGGTCTACAAGCGGATCCCGATCGACGAGAGGTTCGATTTCGGGCTGACGGATCCGACCCTGAACGATCCCGAGTCGCCGGACTACAACCCCGACCTCGCCCCCTACGATCTCACCCGCGGGGGGGCGGAGTTCAGGTTCCACCAGACGCGAACGGGCACCTACTATGCCGGATTCGTCCAGGACGACATCCACGTCGCGCATTTCACCGCCAACCTCGGGCTCCGCTACGACCACAACGACCTTCCGGTCACGGACGCGCAGCTCGAGCCGAGGATCGGCTTCGCGTATTACGTCAAACGGACCGGTACGGTCCTGCGGGCCTCCTACAACCGTGTGCTGTTCACCCCGGAGTACGAGAACATCCTGCTCAGCTCCTCGTCCCAGGCGGCTCAAATCGTCCCCCCGGCCGTGCAGCAGTCGGGAGGGCTCGGCGGCGGCGTCCTCCCGGTGCGCTCCGAGCGGCAGAGCGCCTACGACGCGGGATTCCAGCAGCGGCTCGGCTCGAAGCTGCGCTTCGACCTCGACTTCTGGAAACGGCGATCGAAGTTCGCGGGGGATCAGGATCAGTTCCTGAACACTGGAGCTGTCTTCCCCCTGGCGTTCCAGGGGGGCGATCTCCATGGATGGAACGCCAGGCTGGATCTGGCCCAGGTCGCCGGCTTCCGCGGATTCATGTCGCTTGGGCACACGCGGGCGATCTACGTCGCGCCGCCCGTCGGCGGCCTGTTCCTCGACCAGGGGGCGCTCGACAGCCTGGCGGGCGGACCGTTCCTGATCGACCACGATCAGGACCTACAGCTCCAGAGCGCCGTCACCTACGACATTGCGGAGAGCGGGTTCTGGGTCGGAGCCAACGTCCGCTACGACTCGGGGCTCGTCACCGACGCCGACCCGGAGAGCCTCCTGGCGGATCCGGACAATGCCTTCGCGGCGCCTTACGTCGAGGTCCACAGCGGGGGGGACTTCGACCCCAACCGGATCAAGGCGCGAACGGTCTGGGATTTCTCCGCGGGGGTCGATCTCGAGAAACACAAGATCCCGCTCTCGATCCAGGTGGATCTTCTGAACGCCTTCGACGAGAAGGGGGTCTACAACATCCTCTCGGTGTTCGGAGGGACGCACGTGATTCCCCCGCGGACGGTCGCGGCGCGCGTGCGCTACCGGTTCTAGCCAGCCTCGACGCCTGACTGGAACCTTGTTCGTCTCCATTGCAATCCAGACGTCGCCACGGACGAAACAACGTACAATGCACCCCTGAAAGGACACCCCATGAAGAAGAAAAATGGTAAGCAGCTGACGACGTCGGCCGGCATCCCGGTCGGCGACAACCAGAACGCATTGACGGCCGGCCCGCGTGGCCCGTTGCTCGTTCAGGACTGGCAGCTCTTCGAGAAGCACGCCCACTTCAACCGCGAGCGCATCCCCGAGCGGGTCGTCCACGCCAAGGGCTCGGGCGCCTACGGCGTCTTCACGTGCAAGAAGGACATGACGCGCTACACGAAGGCGTCGATCTTCCGCGCCGCCGGCAAGAAGACGGAGTGCTTCGTGCGGTTCTCGACGGTCGCGGGCGAGCGCGGCGCCGCCGATGCCGAGCGCGACGTCCGCGGCTTCGCCATGAAGTTCTACACCGACGAGGGGAATTGGGATCTCGTCGGCAACAACACGCCCGTCTTCTTCGTCCGCGACCCGTACAAGTTCCCGGACTTCATCCACACGCAAAAGCGCGACCCCGCGACCAACCTCCGCAGCCCGATCGCCATGTGGGACTTCTGGTCGCTCTCGCCCGAGAGCCTGCACCAGGTGACGATCCTCTTCTCGGATCGCGGGTTGCCCAAGAGCTACCGCCACATGAACGGCTACGGCAGCCACACGTACAGCTTCATCAACAGCGCCAACGAGCGATTCTGGGTGAAATTCCACTTCAAGACGATGCAGGGGATCGCCTGCCTGACCGACGAGGAGTCGGCGCGCCTGATCAGCGAGGACCGGGAGAGCCACCAGCGCGACCTCTACGCCGCCATCGGGAGGAAGGACTTCCCGAAGTGGCGATTGATGGTCCAGGTCATGCCCGAGGCTGCCGCCGAGAAGGCCTCGTTCAATCCGTTCGACCTCACCAAGGTGTGGCCGCACGCCGACTACCCGCTGATCGAAGTCGGGGTCATGGAGCTCAATCGTAACCCCGGGAACTACTTCTCCGAGGTGGAGCAGTCCGCCTTCTCGCCGGCGAACGTCGTGCCGGGCATCGGACACAGCCCGGACAAGATGCTCCAGTTCCGTATCGTCTCGTACGCGGACGCGCACCGCTACCGGCTGGGCGTCAACTACGATAGCCTGCCGGTGAACCGGCCTCGGTGCGAAGTCGACACCTACCATCGCGACGGCGCCATGCGCTTCGACGACAACGGCGGCGGCTCGGTGAACTACGAGCCCAACAGCTTCGGCGGACCGGCGGAGGATCCCCGGTTCAAGGAGCCGCCGCTCCACGTCGGCGGAGAAGCCGACCGCTACGATCATCGGAAGGGGAACGATGACTACACGCAGGCGGGGCAGCTCTACCGCCTGCTGCCGCCGGCGGAGAAGGAGCGACTGCACCGGGCGATGGCGGGCGCGATGCGTGGGGTTCCCGCCGAGATCATCCGACGCCAGCTCGCGCACCTCGAGAAGGCGGATCCGGCCTATGCCAAGGGGGTGCGGGCGGCGCTGAAGTCGTAACGCCCGCCGGAGCCGCCGGAGCGAGAGCGCCCTCGAGGCGCGGGATCGGATTTGCGCGGGGGATGTCACGGGTTTCGCCGTATGTCTTAGCGAGGTGGAGGATCGTCGCCGGTGAAGTGCGCGATCGGCTTCTTGCGGACGGGACTGCTGCTGCTCGCGGCGCTTGTGCCGGCCGCCGCGCGGGCCGACACGTACGACACCGCCACCCTCGTGAACGTCACGACCGCCGGCAAGGAGGACGTCCAGTTCCTCTACGACCGGCACATCGACATCGTGGGGGTGCGGGGGGACGTGGTCAAGGCCCTGGTCACCGCCGAGCAGCTCGAGGTGCTCTCCGAAAGCGGCCTCAAGGTCGAGATCCTCTACGCGGAGATGCAGGAGGACCGCCAGCGCTGGACGGAGGCCTCGGCGTCGTACACCTCGGCGACCAGCTACTACACCCCCTCCAGGTTCGACACCGTGAATCCTCCCGCCGGCAGCCTCATGGAGCATCTCCTCGAGCAGCACGACGCCCACCCCGACATCACGCGCCTCCACAACCTCGGCGCGAGCCAGGACGGGGCCTACGACATCATCGCGATGGAGGTCTCGAAGAACCCCGACGTCGTCGAGGCCGAGCCCAAGATCCGCATCTACGCGAACATCCACGGCGACGAGAAGGGCGGGG
>JAIQFR010000119.1 GCA_020073205.1 Terriglobia bacterium | reverse complement strand
GCCACTCCATCGCCTTCTCCCGCGACCCCTCCCGGACAGCCGCCACCGCGGCTGCGACGACCGCCGGCGCGCCTCGTTCCCGGAGCGGCGCTCCCGGAAATCCCAGCGGTTATCGCGCGGCGAACGCCACGGAGACCTCGGTGCCGGCACCGATCTCAGCGGCAAGAAAACCGAAACGCTGAACGATCTCCCGGAGCCCCCGGTGTCGAGTCCATTGCGACAGACGAGGGACACTGAGTTCAGCGGTCAGGAGACCGAAGGGGGTCTTCGAGCGAACTGGCCGCAACCCTGCCGCGATGCCGATCCGCAAGAGGCTGGCGCGGGTGAAATGCCAGAGGTGGAAGGGAAGCATGAGCGAGGAGTAGCGCTCCACCGAGAGGGCGCTCACCCATCCGCCGATGTTCGGGACCTCCACGATGAGGAGCCCGTCGTCGTTGAGCAGCCGCGCCAGATCCGACAAGCATCTACGTGGATCCGGCACGTGTTCGAGCGTCTGAATTACCGATATGAGGTCGAAGGACCCGGGCTCGAATTCGGCGTCGCGCAGGTTGGCCGAGTATCGGAAGTCGACATCGGGGAGTGCCCGACGCGCATCCGGATTCGGCGTCACGTCGTAGCCGTGCAGATCCGTGCGCCCGATCCGGGAAAGGAGACTGAGGTAGTAGCCGGTGCCACAGCCATAGTCGAGGATCCTCTTTCGTGGATCCATGCGGAGTGGTACCCAGTACTTCAGCGGGATGGTTCGGCCGGTCGCCCATTCGGCAAAATGCAACTTGAGATCCGCCGCGAAAGGCGACGCGGGCGGGGCGTCTACGATTCGCCGCAGCCTCTCGAGTAATGCCGCGTTTCCCCCGACCGGAGGCTCGTGGTACGCATAGTAGCCGCTGGCGTAGGCCCGATCGAGTTGTTCGACAGACGGCCTCGGGACCAGGCATCCGAGCCCGCACCGCCGACATCGGCAGACACGCCCCTCGTACTCGAGGGCCTCATCCTGGAAACCGACCCAAGGACGGAACCGCGTGGTTCCGCAGCTTTCGCAGAGATGGTGAATCGGGCCGTCCCGGCGAGTATCCGAGAACTTTTGCTCGTCGCTCATGCTGCCAGACTCCAGAGACGTCTCACGGAACGCAAAATCACCGTCCCGCGGGCTCCACACCCACCGCCTTTCACCCCCCGATCTCGTTCTTGTCTCCGCTCGCGGAATCTCGGGCACGCATGCAACTAGCGGGTTTCCTGCTGCGATCGGAGGCGGAAGGAGATCCTAGCTCAGCGAGCCTCGCGGAGCCACTCCATCGCCTCCTCCCGCGAGGTGACGACACCGTCCTCCAGGAGTTCCCGAATCTCGCAAAGCATCCGTCCGACCTCCGGTCCCTGCGGGATCCCGAGAACGGACATCACGTCCGTCCCCGTCACGAGCGTGGGGAGCGGCGTCGTCTTCGATCGCTCGTGGAGCGCGAGCAGCTGCACGAGGACGGGCCTCAGGCGCCGCCACCTCGCCCGGGCATCGGGCGAGCCGGACGCCAGCGCGTCGCACGCCGCGTGCAGGACCAGGACGGGTAGGTCGTCGCCCGCGTCGCGGACGAGGCGGCGCAGACCGCGCTCCGGCGCGCCGGCGTCCGCGAGGTGATGCGGCCTCAGGTGGAAGCGCACCAGTCGGGACACGCGGCGCCGGAAGGAGGCCGGCATTCGCAGGCGGCGGAGCATCGCGTCGGCGAGGCGCGCGCCGGCGATCTCGTGGCCGTGGAACGTGGGCCGCCCGTCCGCCCTCCGATCGAGCGTCTCGGGCTTGGCGAGGTCGTGCACGAGGAGCGTCCAGCGGAGCAGACGGGCGGCGTCGGGGTCCCGGGCGGTCGCGGCGCCCGGGAGCCGCCCCGGATCCGCGCTCCTCGCGAGGGCGTCGAGCGTGTGGCGCCAGACGTCGGGCCGTCCCTCCCCGGCGACGCATCGACGCAGGGGAATCGTCTCGGGGAGAACCGCTCCGAGCAGGCCGAGCCGCTCCACCGTCTCGAGGCCGAGGTCGGGCCGAGGTGCGACGAGCATCTTGTCCGTCTCGTCGCGCACCCGCTCCGCCGACGCGCGCCTCAGACCTCGCTCCGCGGCCTTCGCCTCCCTCCTCGCCGCGGGGTCGAGGCGGAACGCGGGGAATTCGGCGAGGAATCGGCAGGCTCTTAGCGCTCGGACCGGGTCCTCGCGCACGACGCCCGGACGCGGGAGACGGAGCCGGCCCGCCTCGAGATCGCGGAGCCCGCCCAGGGGATCGAGGGTTCGCCCCCCGACGAGATCGAGCGCGATCGCGTTCACGGTGAAGTCCCTCCGGCGGAGGTCCCTCTCGATGCCGCGGCCGGACGCGTCGACGACGTCCACCTTCCTTCCGCGAACCTCGAATCTCCACGTCGTGACGCCGCGCTTCCTGAAGCGGAAGCCCCGATGGCCCCACAGGGACCCGAGGTCACGCACGAGGCGGCCGGCGCCGCGCCCCGCCGCGACGTCGAGATCCTCCGAGGGGCAACCGAGCGCCGCGTCGCGGACCGCGCCCCCCACGAGCCAGGCCGGAACGCCGCTCGCCCGCGCGGCCTCACGGACCTCCCGGAGGAGCGGGTCGGTCGCCATCCGCCGCCTGAGGCGCGCCGCGAGCTTCTCCGGCGTCAAAGCGCCTCCGGGTGCAGGGTCGCCTCCCCTGGGTCGACTTCGTCCGGCCGCAGGCGCTCGACGATCCGCGCGCGGACGTCGGCCGAAAGCCGGTCGAGGCCGTCCGGGCGGTAGGAAGCGGCATCGAGCGGCGGCGCGAAGCTCACCCGCACGGTCCCCGGCCGGATCCGGAACATCCCGCCGGGACGCAGCACGCGGCCGGAGCCGGACACCGCCACCGGGACCACCGGCACCCCGGCGTCGAGCGCCAGGTGGAACGCGCCGCGCTTGAACGGGCCGAGCCTCCCGTCGCGGCTGCGGGTCCCCTCGGCGAACAGGAGAACCGGTCGTCCGCCCCGCACCTTCGCCGCCGCGGTCGCGAGGCTGCGCACGGCCCGCGCGCGGTTCCTCCGGTCGATCGGGATGAACCCCGACGCCGTGAGCGCCCAGCCCAGGAACGGGATCAGGAACAGCGAGCGCTTCGCCACGAACCTCGCGGAGAGGGGAAGCGCCGGGATCAGCGACCAGATGTCCACCAGGGACTGGTGGTTCGAGATGAACACGCACGGCAGCGACCTCGACGCGTTCTCGAGCCCGTGATAAACAGGCGACGCGCCGGCCGCGGCGAGGCACGCGCGGGACCAGACGCGGCCCAGGCGCATGACGATGTCGCTCCCCGGTCGGACCAGGCTCCACGCCGCGGCGGTTCCACCGAAGACCACCGTCGCGGCGACGAAGACCACGAACGTCCAGATCCCGCGAAGCACCCGGACCTCCCTCCCGCGGTCCCCGGCGCGGGCGCGGGCGGAGTATACCAAGCGGAGCCGCCTATAATGCCGGCGGGGGACGCATGGACGACGTGGCCGGGCGCAGGTGGAGATGGGTCGCGCGCTCCATGGCCCTCGGCGCGGCCTACGACGCCGCGTTCGCGGCCGCCATTCTCGCCGCGACGGGGTGGGCGGCGGCGCTGCTCCGCCTCGAGGTGCCGCCCGATCCCGTCTACCTCCGGCTGAACGGCGTCTTCTTGCTACTGCTCGCCGCGCTGTACCTTCTCCCGGCCCTGGACCCGGCCCGCTACCGCGGGATCGTCGCGGTGGCGTCGGCGGGGCGATTCCTCGGGTTCGCGTTCCTCGCGGCGGCCTGGGTCGAGGGAAGGCCGGCGGCGTTCCTCGGGCTGGCACTGGGCGACCTCGTCTTCGCGGCGGCCCACGCGGTCCTCCTCGTCCGCGCCGGACGATCCGGGCGACCCGCGCCAACTCGTTGAACGGCGGTGGCTTGACCTCGTTCCCCCACCTGCCTATTCTTGTGCCCGCCATGGGGGTCCCATGAACGGCATCCTGAGCGCGTACCTCGAGGAGCTCGGGGGGATGGCGCTTCTGACCGGCGCGACGTTCCGGCAGTCCTTCCGGCGTCCGTTCGAGCGGGAGCTCTGGCTCGAGCAGTTCCTGCAGCTCGGGGTGCGCTCCCTCACCATCACCAACGTGACCCTCCTGTTCACCGGAATGGTGCTCGCGATCCAGACCGCCTACTCGCTCTCGTCCTTCGGCGGCAAGCCGTTCGTGGGGGACATCATCTCGCTCTCGGTGGTGCGCGAGCTGGGGCCGGTGCTGACCGCCCTGATGGTCGCCGGGCGCGTCGGGGCGGGGATCACCGCGGAGCTGGGCTCCATGGCGGTGACCGAGCAGGTCGACGCGCTGCGCGCGCTCGCGGCGAGCCCGGTGAAGAAACTCGTCGTCCCCCGCGTCGGCGCCCTGGTCGTCGTCCTCCCGATGCTGACCATCCTGGCGGACACCATCGGCGTCTTCGGCGGCCTCGTGATGGCGATCACCGAGCTGGGGCAGACGAAGGTCTACTACATGAACCACGTGCTGTCGGCGCTCAGGGTCCAGGACATCGCGAGCGGCGTCGGCAAGACCTTCTTCTTCGCGCTCCTGATCGGGATCATCGCCTGCTACAACGGCCTCAAGGCGACCGGCGGCGCGGACGGCGTGGGCAAGGCGACCACGAACACGGTGGTGGTCGCGTCCATTTCGATCATCATCTCCGACTTCTTCCTCACGAAGATCTTCATCCTCCTCTGACCGTGAGCGAGCCCTTCATCCGCTACGTGGACCTCCGCAAGGCCTTCGGCGCCAAGGCGGTGCTCTGCGGCGTGAACCTCGACGTCGCCGAGGGCGAGACCGTCGTCGTGCTCGGCGGGTCGGGCTCCGGGAAATCGGTGCTGCTCCGGCACACCATCGGCCTCTACCGCCCCGACGAGGGGAAGGTCTGGGTGGACGGCACCGAGATCACCGAGCTCGGCGAGGACGAGCTGATCGAGACGCGCAAGAAAGTGGGCATGCTGTTCCAGGCCGGGGCCCTGTTCGACTCCATGACGGTCTACGACAACGTCTCCTTCGCGCTCCACGAGCACACGGACTGGGAGGAGGAGAAGGTGCGCGAGCGGGTGCGCGAGGTGCTGGCCCTCGTCGAGCTCGAGGACGTCGAGGACCTCATGCCCTCGGACCTGTCCGGCGGCATGCGCAAGCGCGTCGCTCTGGCCCGCGCGGTGGTCCTCGCTCCGCGCGCCGTCCTCTACGACGAGCCGACGACGGGGCTCGATCCGATCATCGCGAACACGATCAACGAACTGATCCGGAGCCTGCAGAAGCGTCTCGGGATCACCTCCATCGTCGTCACGCACGACATCCACTCCGCCTTCGCGGTGGGGGACCGGATCGCGTTCCTCCACGACGGGGTGATCCTGTTCCACGGCACGACGGCCGAGGCCAGGGAGGCGAAGGAGCCGCTGCTCCGGAACTTCCTTCAGGGAGGGGGCTATGTCTAAGCGCCCGGTGAGGGACCTGTCGGTGGGGGCGCTCGCCGCCCTGGCCTTGCTGGTCCTGGGCGTCACGATCATGTCGGTGGGCGGCCAGTCGCGCCTCTTCAGCAGCAAGGTGCACTATCGGGTGGTCTTCCCGAGCACCGAGGGGCTGCGCGTGGGCTCGCCGGTGAAGATCGCGGGCGTCCAGGTCGGCACGGTCACCGGCATCCACCTGCCGACCGATCCTCGCGCCTCGGGGATCGGGGCCGAGCTCGGGATCGAGTCGGCGTACGCGATCCGCGTCCGGGAGGACTCCGCCGCCTCGATCCGGTACCTGCAGTGGCTGTCGGGAGAGAAGTACGTCGAGGTGACGCCGGGCGATCCGTCCAAGCCGATTCTCCCCGACGGCTCGATCGTCCCCGTCATCTCCGAGCAGCCGATCCTCCAGAAGGGGGCGGACATCGCGGAGAACCTGAACGAGATCACCATCGCGCTCAAGAACATCCTGGAGCCGCTGCAGGAGGGCAAGGGGCTCCTGGGTCAGGCGATTCACGATCCCGAGTTCGGGCAGGAGAGCCTCGCCCATCTCAAGGCGACCCTCGAGAACCTCGAGGCGCTGACCGGGAGGCTCAGGAAGGGGGAGGGCTTCGCGGGGAGGATGCTGTTCGATCCGGCGATGGCCGGCCAAGCGGACGACCTCTCGAAGGCGATCCGGGACCTCGCGTCGTTCCTCGACACCCTGGCGAAGAAGGAGGGCGCGGTCGGCGCCCTCGTGGAGAAGGGCGGGGCCGGGGAACAGGCGGTCGCGGAGATCCGCGACGCGGCGGCCTCGCTCAAGCGGGTCGTCGCCCGGCTCGAGTCCAAGGATGGGCTCGTCGGGAAGCTGCTGAACGACACGGAGTACTCCGAGCGGATCGCGAAGGACCTCGAGACGACGCTCCACAACCTGTCGGAGATCACCGGGAAGGTGAACTCCGGCCAGGGCACCCTGGGCGCCCTGGTCAACGAGCGGGTGCTCCACGACTCCCTGGAGGACGTGGTCGCCGGGACGAACGACAGCAAGTTCGCCCGCTGGCTCCTGAGGCACTACCAGAAGAAGGGGATCGAGACGGAGGACGGGAAGACGAAGAAGGCCCCTTGAGCCGTCCCTTGGCGA
Organism: Terriglobia bacterium; assembly: GCA_020073205.1. Classification (NCBI taxonomy): domain Bacteria; kingdom Pseudomonadati; phylum Acidobacteriota; class Terriglobia; species Terriglobia bacterium. The sequence continues at coordinate 6,463 of JAIQFR010000119.1, read as the reverse complement.
GATCGGCGAAGTCGGGTAAATTCTCCCGTTCATGCCTCGGAACGTCCGCCCCGCTGGATGTCGGGCGAGGAGCCACGTCAAGATGAGCGAGCACCTCAGGGCCCTCGAGAGGAAGATCGCGTCGCGCAAGGCGGCCATCGGAATCGTCGGGCTCGGGTACGTCGGCCTGCCGCTGGCGGTGGAGTTCGCGCGGTCGGGCTTCAGGGTCACCGGCATCGACGTGGACGAAGCGAAGGTCGCAAACGTTCGTGCCGGCCGCTCGCACGTCGAGGACATCCCGTCGTCGGCGGTGCGGGAGCTGGTCCTGAAGCGGCGCCTGTTCGCGCAGGGCCACTACCGTGGGTGCGGCAAGTTCGACGCGATCGTCATCGCCGTCCCGACGCCGCTCCGGAAGACGAAGGACCCGGACATCTCGTACGTCGTCGCCTCGCTCGAGGAGATCGTGAAGGAGATCCGGGTGGGGCAGCTCGTGATCCTCGAGTCCACGACCTATCCGGGCACCACCGAGGAGGTCCTGCGGCCGAGGCTGGAGTCGAGGGGCCTTCGCGCCGGCAAGGACTTCTTCCTGGCGTTCTCCCCGGAGCGCGTGGATCCGGGGAACAAGAGCTTCACGACCCGAAACACCCCCAAGGTCGTCGGCGGGAGCACGCCGGCGTGCGCCCGGATCGCGGCTCTGCTCTACCGCCAGGCGATCGAGAAGGTGCACACGGTCTCCTCGACCCAGGCGGCCGAGATGATCAAGCTCCTCGAGAACACCTTCCGCGCGGTGAACATCGGGCTCGTCAACGAGATCGCGCTGATGTGCGAGGTCCTCGGGCTCGACGTGTGGGAGGTGATCGACGGCGCCGCCACGAAGCCGTTCGGCTTCATGCGGTTCTACCCGGGTCCCGGAATCGGGGGCCACTGCATCCCGCTGGACCCTCACTACCTCTCCTGGAAGCTGAAGACGCTGAACTACTACGCCAAGTTCATCGAGCTGGCGTCGGAGATCAACGGCAACATGCCGGAGGTGGTCGTGCGCCGCGCGACCGAGGCGCTGAACGAGCGGCGGAAGGCGATCAACGGCGCGAGGGTGTTCGTGCTCGGCGCCGCCTACAAGCGCGACATCGGGGACCTCAGGGAATCCCCGGCGCTCGACGTGATGCGCCTGCTGCACGAGCAGAGCGCGCGGGTCTCGTTCCACGACCCGTACGCGAGGGAGGTCCGGCTCGATGGAGGGCACGTGAAGCGGACGTCCGCGCTCTCCGCCGCGCGCCTCGGCGCCGCGGACCTCGTGATCATCGTCACCGACCACTCGGTCTACGATTACGACTGGGTCGTCCGTCACTCCCGGCTGATCCTCGACACGCGCAACGCGACCCGGGGCGTCCGGGCCGGCCGCGCGAAGATCCGGAAGCTCTGATCGAGGCCGCCGGTCGACGCGAGGCGGGCGACGGAGGGCCACGGGCGGGCGCGATGGGGAGCATACTCGTCACGGGAGGCGCGGGCTTCATCGGCTCGCACCTGGCGGAGCGGCTGGTCGGCGCCGGCCGCCGCGTCGTCGTCCTGGACAGCTTCGACCCGTTCTACGACCCGGAGATCAAGCGCCGAAACCTCGCCGCCTTGGCACCGGCCGCCGACTTCCGGCTCGTCACGGGGGACATCCGCGACCGGGACCTCCTCGACGGCTTGCTCGGGTCGGAGCGGTTCGACGCGGTCGTCCACCTCGCGGCGCGGGCGGGGGTCCGCCCGTCGATCGTCGATCCCGAGCTGTACACGTCCGTGAACCTGCTGGGTACGACCTGCCTTCTCGAAGCCTGCCGTCGCCATGCCGTCGGGCGCTTCCTGTTCGGCTCGTCGTCGTCCGTGTACGGGAACAACCGCAAGGTTCCATTCGCGGAGAGCGATCCGGTGGACCACCCGATCTCCCCCTACGCGGCGACGAAGAAGGCGGGAGAGCTGCTCGCCTACACGTTCCACCACCTGACCGGCACTCCGGTGGCGTGCCTCCGGTTCTTCACGGTCTACGGTCCGAGGCAACGGCCCGAGATGGCGATTCACCGGTTCGCCAGGCTCCTCGCGGCAGGCAGCGAGGTCGAGCAGTTCGGCGACGGGAGCTCGGCGCGGGACTACACGTTCGTCTCGGACATCGTGGAGGGCATCGTTCGGGCGCTGGACCTCAGCCGCGACTATCATGTGTGGAACCTGGGAGGTTCGCGCACGATCTCCCTCCTCGACCTCGTGGACAGGATCGCGCGGGGCCTCGGGACGTCGCCGAGGGTGCGCGTGCTCCCGCCGCAGCCCGGGGACGTGGAGCGCACCTGGGCCGACGTCTCGCGGGCCCGCGCCGAGCTGGGGTGGGAGCCGACGGTGGATCTCGATCGGGGCCTCGAGCTGTTTCTGGAGTGGTTCCGCCGCGAGGCGGCCGGGCGCGAAGCGTGAGGAGGCGGCTTTGAACATCGCCGTGGTGGGAACGGGGTACGTCGGCCTGGTGACGGGAGCGTGCTTCTCCGAGTTCGGCACGCACGTGACCTGCGTGGACAAGGACGCGTCGAAGATCGACCGGCTCCAGCACGGGGAGATCCCGATCTACGAGCCCGGCCTCGACGGCCTGGTCGAGCGGAACGTCAAGGCGGGACGTCTCGTGTTCACCACCGACCTTCCGGGGGCGATCCGGGACGCCCTCGCGGTCTTCATCGCGGTGGGAACGCCCCAGGGGAACGACGGGCGTGCGGACCTCTCGTTCGTGAAGGAGGTCGCGGTCTCGGTGGCGGAGAACCTCAACTCGTACAAGGTCGTCGTGACCAAGAGCACGGTCCCGGCGGGCACGGGGAAGATGATCCGCGAGCTGATCGAGCGGCACCGCGTCGAGGACTACCCGTTCAGCGTCGCCTCGAATCCGGAGTTCCTCCGCGAGGGGTCGGCCATCGAGGATTTCCTGCGGCCGAACCGGGTCGTGATCGGGACCGAGGACGAGATGTCCGCCGCGATCCTGAAGGACCTCTACCGGCCCCTGTACCTCATCGAGACCCCGATCGTTCTCACCACCGTGGTGAGCGCGGAGATGATCAAGTACGCCGCCAATGCGTTCCTGGCGACGAAGATCTCCTTCATCAACGAGATGGCGGATCTCTGCGAGCGGGTCGGGGCCGACGTCCACGCCGTGGCCAAGGGCATGGGGCTCGACCAGAGGATCGGAACGAAGTTCCTCCACCCCGGCCCGGGGTACGGCGGTTCCTGCTTCCCGAAGGACACGAGGGCGATCGTCGAGCTGGCACGGGAGAACGGCGCGAACCTCGAAATCGTGAGCGCGGTCATCGCGGTGAACGAGGCGCGCATCCCGAAGGCGGTCGCCAAGATCCGGGAGGCCTTGGGCGGCACGCTCGGGGGACGGACGGCAGGCCTGCTCGGCCTCGCGTTCAAGCCGAACACCGACGACCTGAGGGAGTCGCCGGCGATCGGGATCCTGGAGGCGATGGTCGCCGAGGGGGCGCGCGTGCGAGCTTACGATCCGGTGGCCATGGACCTGGCGCGCGCGAGGCGCTACGAGGGAGTGACGTTCTGCCGGGACGAGTACGACGCGGCGGAGGGCGCGGACGGGCTCGTCGTCGCCACCGAGTGGAACCAGTTCCGGGGCCTCGACGTGGACCGGATCAAGGCGCTGCTGAGGGAGCCGGTGGTCGTGGATCTTCGCAACATCTGGGAGCCCGCGGCGATGCGGTCCAAGGGCTTCCGCTACTCGTGCGTAGGACGGTAGGCATGGCGATCTATCTGGTGACCGGAGGGGCGGGGTTCATCGGCTCGAACCTCGCGGAGTCGATCCTGTCGGCGGGCGACGACGTCCGCGTCCTGGACGATTTCTCCACGGGGCGCCGCGAGAACCTGCGGGACGCCGAAGCGTGGGCCCGGGCCGGTGGAGGGCGCTTCGAGCTGATCGAGGGGGACGTCCGGGATCCCGCGACCTGCCGGGAGGCGGTGGCGGGTGCCGAGTTCGTCCTGCACGAAGCCGCCATCCCGTCGATCCAGCGGTCGGTCAGGGACCCGGTGGCGACCAACGCCGTGAACGTGGCGGGAACGCTCAACCTGCTCGTCGCGGCACGGGACGCCGGTGTCGCCCGCTTCGTGTTCGCGTCGTCGTCCTCCCTTTACGGCGAGAGCGAGGTCTTGCCGAAAGTCGAATCGATGCCGACGGCCCCGATCTCCCCTTACGGCCTTCAGAAGCTGGCGGGCGAGTCCTACACCCGGCTCTTCCACGCGCTCTACCGCCTTCCCGCGATCGCGCTCCGCTATTTCAACGTCTTCGGACCGCGGCAGGACCCGAAGAGCGAGTACGCGGCCGTCGTTCCCAGGTTCGTGACCGCGGCGAAGACGGGGGAGGAGGCGGTGGTGTACGGCGACGGGGAGCAGAGCCGCGACTTCACGTTCGTATCGAACGTCGTCGAGGCGAACCTCCTCGCCTGCCGGGCGGGGGCCGACGCCCTCGGCAAGGCGTTCAACGTGGCTTGCGGCGAGCGGATCAGCCTGAACGGGCTGCTCGGCGTGCTGGGGGAACTCGCGGGCCGGCCGGTCCGGGCGCGGCACGATCCGGAGCGGCCAGGAGACATCAAGCACTCGCTCGCGGGGATCGACCTCGCCGCCCGACACCTCGGCTACCGGCCGCGGGTCACGTTCCGGGAGGGGATCGAGCGCACTTGGGGAAGCCTTTGAACGGACGCCGCGCCCATTTCCACGCCGTGCTGCTGGCCGGCGGCAGCGGGACCCGCTTCTGGCCGTGGAGCCGAGCTGGGCGGCCCAAGCAGTTCCTCCCCCTGGCGGGGGGAGACGAGCCGCTCCTGGTGGCGACCTGGCGCCGCACCCTCGGGCTCGTGGCGAAGGACCTCATATGGGTCGCGGCGCCCAGGAGCCTGGCGCGCGACGTGCTGAGGATGCTGCCGGAGCTCGACCGCGGCCGGTTGATCGTCGAGCCTTCCCCGAGGGACACCGCTCCTGCCATCACCCTCGCGTGCGCGACCGTTCAGGCGAAGGACCCGAGGGCCGTGGTCGGGTTCTTCCCCACCGACCACGTGATCCGGGACGCCCGCGCGTTCCGGGGGAGCGTTCGCGCCGCGGTCCGCGCCGCCGAGCGCGGTGCGCTGGTCTGCCTGGGCATCCGGCCCGATAGGCCCGCGACCGGCTTCGGGTACCTGAAGTGCGCGCGCCGTCCGAGCCGCATCGAGGCCGTCGACGTCGAACGGTTCGTGGAGAAGCCCGACGCGCCGTCCGCCCGCCGCTTCGTCCGGTCGGGGCGCTACCTCTGGAACGGCGGCATGTTCGTCTGGCGCGCGTCGAGGTTCCTCGAGGAGGCAGAGCGGGCGGCGCCGGGGATCGTGGCGGCGGTCCGCGCCCACCTGGCCGGGCGCCGCGGAGCCTGGGCGAAAGCCGAGAAGCGCTCCATCGACTACGCGGTGATGGAGAAGGCGGCCGGGGTGAAGGTGGTTCCCCTCGATGCCGGGTGGGACGACGTCGGATCCTGGGACGCCGCCGCGCGACTCAGGGAGGATTGCGGCGCGCCGTCGGGGGACACGATTCTCCTGGCCAGCCCACGGAGCGCGGTCTTCGGCTCGGGACGGCTCGTCGCGATCGTGGACGTGCCCGGGATCGTCGTGGTGGACACTCCCGATGCGGTGCTCGTGGTGTCCCGGGGGAGCTCGGAGAAGGTTCGGCGGGTCGTCGAGGACCTCCGCGCCGGTGGACGCAAGGGACTGCTTTGAGCCGGAGCGTTCGAGACTCGATCTTCGCGGTCCTCCACGTCGAGGACTATCTCCTCCTCGCTGCGGTCGTGCTCCTGCCGTGGGCGTTCGGGGGCGTGAGGCTCTGGGCCTACCGCTCGGCGGCATTCCTGATCGCCGCGGCGTCCGCGGCGGCGCTGATCCGGAAGGGGTGGCCAGGGCTGGGCGGCGGCAAGGGCGGAGCGTGGTTGCTCCCCGCTTTCCTTCTCGCGGGGTGGGCAGCCTTGCAGGCGGTGCCGTTGCCGCCGGCTGTCGTGCGTCTCGTGAGCCCTGGAGCCTACGCGATCTATGTCGAAAACTTCCCGGGCTATCCCGGCCCCGCACCCTCGGATGTGGCGGCAGCGATCGAGGCCGACGCCCTCGACCGGGTGCCGGAGGCGCGGATCGTTCCCCCGCCCTCCGATCCGGCGCCGCCTTTCACGCCCGAGGTCCGGGGTCGATGGTCCGGATGGAGGTCGCTATCTCTGCATCCGGCGGCGACCATCGAGCGGCTCTTCTGGTACGTGGCCCTCCTCCTCGCGTTCCTGTTGGCGCGAACAAGGGTCGCAGAGCGCGGGATCTTCTCTGCCTATGGGACGGTGCTGTTCTGCCTGTTCGGCACGCTTGCGGCCTTCGGGCTCGTCCAGAAGGCAACGTGGAACGGAAAGATCTTCTGGGTGACTCCCAAGACCGAGATGACCCATCCGTTCGGTCCCTACGTGAACTTCATCCACTTT
>JAIQFR010000118.1 GCA_020073205.1 Terriglobia bacterium | reverse complement strand
CGGCACGGACGCGCGCTCCCCCAGCGCCCCCGTCACGAAGTCCAGGTTGATCCTCGCGACCAGGTAGTCGCGGCGGGCGCGGGCCAGGTTCCCCCGGGCCGCCATCAGGTTGAGCTGGGCATCCTCGACCTCGAGACGCGTCTTGACGCCCAGCTCGAACCCCTTCTCGGCCATGCCGAGAAGCCGCTCGGCCTGGGTCACGGTGCCGGCGAGGGCCTCCACGATCTTCTCGGACTCCCGGACCGCGTCGAGGGCGTCGCGCACCTCGAGGGCCACCGCGTCCCGCGCCCGGCCGAGGTCGATCGAGAGCGTCGTCAGGTCGCTCTCGGCCTGCCGCACCTGGCCGCGGGTGCGCATCCCGTCGAAGAATGGGAAGGTCATGTAGATCCCCGCGCTCCAGAGCTTGCCGCCCGCGGAGACGTCCGGGAAGTCGTAGTCCTTCCGCCCCCACGAGCCGCGGAAGTCGAGGCGCGGCTTGTCTCCCGTCCTCGCGATGGTCAGGATCGCCTGCTGCGCCGTCGTGCGGTGGGCGAGGTCGTGGAGCTCGGGGCGCCGCGCGAGCGCCGAGGCCAGCGCGGTCTCGTAGTCCGGCGCGGGAGAAGGCCGGACGTCGAGCGTGCCCGCCGCGTCGACCTCCGGCTCCTCGAGCGCGAGGACGAACCGGAGCCGGTCCCGGGTCGCTCGAACCGCGCTCGCGGCTCGGATCGTGTCGGGCCGCGCGTTCTCCACCGCGACCTCGGCGGCCAGCACGTCGTAGTCGGTGGCGGTTCCGAGGGCCAGCTTGCGGCGCGCCTCGTCGAGGTGCCTCTCCTTCTGCTGGAGGTTCTGGCGCGCGATCGCCTCGATCTCCTTGGCCAGGAGGATATCGTAGAACGCCGCGGACGCGTCGCGCTCGGCGACGTGGCGCGCGAGGCGGATCTGGTCCTCCGAGATCTCGAACCCCACCTTCGCGGCGCGGATCGCGGAGCCCACCTTCCCCCAAGTGAAGAGCGGCTGGCTCACCTTGACGTCCGCGGTCCTGATGTCCTCCTGGACCGGAATGAAGCTGGCGAACTCCCCGAACAGCGCGCGCTGGCTCTCGTCGTGCAGCCGCTCCCCGCTGGCCTCGAGCGTCACCTGGGGGAACGCCTGGGCCCGCTCCTCGAGGTACTTCCCCTCGATCCAGCTCCGGCTCGCCACCGCCTTCTGGACGTCGCGGTTCCGCTCGACCGCGATCGCGACCGCCTCATCCAGCGTCAGCACCCTCGGCGGGGGGGTCTCGGCCCGCGCGGCTCCCCCGCCCCACGCCAGGAGCGCGACGATCGCCGCGGCCACCGCGCCCTTGGCGTCCCACCTCCTCCGGACCCACCCCGCGAGGTCGTCGAGCACCGTGTAGACCACCGGAACGACGAGGAGGGTCAGGAGGGTCGACGTGACGAGTCCGCCGACGACCGCGCGCGCCATCGGGGCGCGCCATTCGGCGCCCGCGCCGATCCCCAGCGCCAGCGGGAGCATGCCGAAGATCATGGCGAGGGTCGTCATCAGGATCGGGCGGAGCCTCGTCCGCCCCGCGGTGATCACCGCCTCCCGCCGGCTCATCCCCCGTCGCTGAAGGACCTTGGCGAAGTCCACCAGGAGGATCGCGTTCTTGGTCACGAGCCCCATCAGCATGATGAGACCGATCAGGGACATGAGGTTCACCGTGTCCCGGGTCAGGAACAGCATGCCCGCCATTCCCACGATGGACAGCGGCAGGGAGAACATGATCGCCAGCGGGTCCATGAACGACTCGAACTGCGCCGCCAGGATCAGGTAGACGAAGACGATGGCCAGCAGCAGCGCCTCGCCGAGGTACCGAAACGACTCCTCCATGATCTCGGTGTCGCCCGACATGACCACGTGGTAGCCCGGGGCCATCTTGATCCGGCTCGCGGCCTCGAGCGACTCCGCGGCGGCGGTTCCGAGCGGAAGGTCCTTCAGGTTGGCGGAGACCACCGCCTGCCTCGCGAGATCACGCCGGTTGATCTCCGAGGCGGAGACGGTCCGCTCGACCGTCACCAGGTCGGAGATCGGCACGAGGGCCGGCGGTTGCCCCGGAACCGGAACGGCGACCCTCAGGTCCCCGACCTGCGACACGTCCTGACGGAGGTCGAGCGGGAGCCGCACCCGCACGTCCACCCCCTCGCCCTCCTCGTCCTCGTAGGTGGAGACCGCCTGGCCGCCCACGAGCACTCCGAGAGTCCGCACCAGGCTCTCCGTCCGGAGACCCGCCTCGGAGGCCCGCTCCCGGTTGACCGCGAGGCGGTACTCCGGGAGGTCCTGTTCCATGGAGGCCTCGAGGTCCACGACTCCCGGGATCCGGTACATCTCCCCCTTGAGCGCGGCGGCGTATTCCTTCAGCTTGGGGATCTCGTCGCCGCGGACGAGGACCTGCAGCGGCTTCTGCATCTGGTCGGGGTCGTCCTCCACCGACAGGACGATCCCGGGAATCCGCTCGACCCGCGAGCGCACCTCGGCCAGGATCTCCCCCTGCCCCCGCTCGCGCTTCCCTCGGTCGGAGAGCTTCACGTAGACGAGGCCGTCGCGGACGGTGTCCGAGTCCCCCGCCGCGATGGTGGCGTAGCTGTGCTCGACCTCCTTCGACCCTTCGAGCGCATGGAGGACCGCGGCGAGCCGGCCCTTCGTCTCCTCGATGGAGGATCCGGGGGCGGTCCTGAAGCGGACGTTGAATTCCCCCCGGTCGAACACCGGGAAGAACTCGGACTGCAGCCCGAAGGCGAACAGCGCGAGCCCGGCCACGAACGCCGCCGCCGCGCCGCCGACCACGGTCTTGCGGTGGTCGAGGGCCCAGGCGATCGCCGCCTTGTACCGGTCCGCGATCCGGTCGAACGCGTCGTTGAACCGCTCCAGAAGGCGCGCCAGCGGGAGGCGCTTCCCCTTGCCGCCGATGGCGGGGTCGTACCAGCGCGAGGAGAGCATCGGGTCCAGCGTGAAGGAGACGAAGAGGGAGACCATCACCGAGAAGGTCACCGTGATCCCGAACTGGAAGAAGAAGCGGCCGACGACCCCCTTCATGAACGCCACCGGAACGAACACCGCGACGATGGAGAGGGTCGTGGCGAGCACCGCGAGGCCGATCTCGGAGGTCCCGTCCCGGGCCGCCTGGAAGTGGTCCTCTCCCCGCTCGAGGTGCCGGACGATGTTCTCCCGCACCACGATGGCGTCGTCGATCAGGAGCCCGATCGCCAGCGACAGCGCCATGAGCGTCATCGTGTTCATGGTCATGCCGAGGAAGTACATGGCGATGAACGACGAGATCACCGAGATCGGGAGGGTCAGGCCGGTGATCACCGTGGACCGCCACGAGTTCAGGAAGCAGAACACGATCAGCACGGTGAGGAGGCCGCCGATCAGGAGCGTGGTCTGAACATCGTCCACCGACTCCCGGATGAAGATCGAGCTGTCCCTCACCACGGCGATCTCCGTCCCCGGCGGCAGCTCCTCCCCGAGCTTCGCGATCGTCCGCTTGACCTCGTCCACGACCTGGACGACGTTGGCCTTGCTCTGCTTCAAGACGTTGAGGGCGACGGCGGGGACCCCGTTGACCAGCGCGAGGGAGCGCTCCTCCTCGACCCCGTCCACCACCTCCGCCACCTCGCCCAGCGTGATGGTGTGGGTTCCGCGCCGCCCGACGACCATGCTCTCGAAGCCGGACACGTCCCCCGGCTTCCCCGCGATCCGGAGCGGCATCTCCGACGTCCCGCGGTTGAGCCGTCCCAGCGGCGTGTTGACGTTCTCGGAGCGCAGCCCGGCGACGATCTCGTCGACACCCATGCCCAGGGCCTCGATTCGCGCCGGATCGACGTTGACGTCGACCTCGCGCTTCGACGAGCCCACGAGCTTGACCTTGCCGACTCCCGGGATGTTCTCGAGGCGTCGCTTGATCTTCCGGTCCGCCAGCGTGGTCAGCTCGCGGGGCGGGAGGTTCGTGGAGCGCACCGCGAGGGAGACGATGGGGAAGGCGCCGAAGTCCAGCTTCTGGATCACCGGCTCCTTCATCGTCTCCGGAAGCTCGTTGCGTATCGCGTTGATCTTGGCCCGGGCGTCCTGCGACGCCTCGTTGATCTTCACCTCGAGATCGAACTCGACCACGACGCTCGAGAGGCCTTCCCGCGACACCGAGGACACGTGCTTGACCCCCGAGATCGGGTTGACCGCCTCCTCGATCGGCTTGGTCACCTCCCGCTCCACGGTCTCGGGGGAGGCGCCCGGGTACTCGGTGACGATGGAGAGCACGGGGATCTCGATGTCGGGCATCAGGTCGATCGCGAGACGCCGGTACGAGAACAGCCCCAGGGTCACGAGGCCCAGCATCAGGACCGTCGCGAAAACGGGCCTCTTGATGGACAGATTGGAGAGGAACACGGCTCAGGCCCCCCGGTTCCCGGCCACCGCCACCCGGTCGCCGTCCCTGAGGTTGAACGCGCCGCGGGTCACGACCACGTCCCCGGCGGCGAGGCCCGAGCCGATCTCGACGGCGTCCCCGGCGATCGCCCCGGTCACCACGGTTCGCCTCCTGGCCGTGTCACCGCTGAGCACGAACACGTCCGCCTTCTTCGCCCGGACGTCCCAGGACAGGAGGGCGGCGCGCGGCACCTGGACGACGCCGGAGCGCGCGCCGGTCAGGATGCGGCCCTTGACGAACAGGCCGCCCTTCAGCTCGCCGCCGGGGTTGGGCACCTCCGCCAGGACGCGCACCGCACGGCTCCCGGCCTCGGCCTCGGGGTTGATGTGCGCCACCGTCCCCTCGAACGAGCGGCCGGGGACCGCGTCGCTCGAGAACACGAGCTTCTGCCCGACCCTTACCCCGTGAATCCGTCCCGACGGCACCGTGACGACGAGATCGAGGAGGCGGTTGTCCACCACGCGGAAGAGCGAGCCCTTGTCGGCGAAGTCGCCCACGCTCACGTCGCGGGAGGCGACGATGCCGTCGAGGGGGGACCGGATCATCGCCTTCTCGAGCCGCGCTCCGGCGGTCGCGGCCCGGGCCCGGGCGGCCTCGACCGCGGCGCGCGCGGCGTCCTTGGCGGTGAGCGCCTCGTCGAGCCCCTGCTGGGTCATGAGCCCGGCGTCCTTGAGCTTGACGGCGCGCTCGTACTCCCGGTCGGCGCGCTCGACCGCGGCCTCCGCCTCGCGGGCCGACGCTTCCGCCGCGCTCACCGCCGCATCGAGCTCGCGGGTGTCCAGGCGGGCCAGCGGCGTCCCCTTCTTCACCGGGACCCACTCGCTGACGTAGATCTCGGCCACGGCTCCGGCGTACTCCGCGCGGACCTCGGCGTCGTTTTTCGGCGCAAGCGAGCCCACCACCTCGATGCTCTCCTCGAGCGTGCCGGTCACCGCCGGCGCGGTCTCCACTGCCACGGGCGGGCGCCCCCCCTGCGGGTTGTCCGCCTTCGAGGCGCACGAGGCGGCGGCCGCCGCGGCCAGGAGCAGAATTCCGGCGAGCGTCGTCTTGGTCGTCATCGTCCGTCCTTCCCCTTCATCCCCCGAAAGACCACGTCGAGGACCTTCCCGAATCCGGGGGCCCCGACCGCCAGCTTCGGGTGCGTCAGCTCGAGATCGATGCACTCGTTCAGGGCGCCGAGGACCGCCAGGGCCATCGCGTCCGCGCTCCCGCGGAACTCCCCCTCCCGCTTTCCCTGCCGGACCAGCCTCAGCACGCCGTCGTGCAGCCGGAACAGCGCCCGGTCGAAGTCGAAGAAGGGCGCTCCCTGCGGCGGGCCGTAGTAGATGGCGTGCATGACCCGGACCGCGTCGGAATGTCTCTCGAAGATCCCGAAGACCTCGTGGCAGAGGCGCCTGAGGCGGAGCGACGCGCGTCCCTTGAGCCGCTCGACGGCCAGGAGCCGATCGTCGAAGTCGCGGAGCGCCGTGTCGAGGATCGCCTTGTAGATCCCTTCCTTGTTGCCGAAGTGGTAGTAGAGGACCGGCTTGGTCACCCCCGCCTTTTCGACGATCTCCCGGACCGTCGCCGACGCGTACCCCTTCCGCGCGAACACCTCGGCCGCGGCGGAGTAGAGCTTCTCCTTCACCTTGCCTTCCGCCGCCTCCACGGGAACCGCCGCCGCCTTTCCCATCGCCCCCGCCTTCCGTTCGCCGGCGCCGGCTCCGGCGCCCAGCTCTAGTTACTTACCGGTAGGTATAGCAAGCGACCGGAGAACGTGTCAAGGGCGAGCGACGGTCGCCGAGCGGGAGCGCCGCACCGTGTTACGATCGTGGCGGGATGAGGCGCTCCACGTTCCCGCGCGCTCGCGCCGTCCCGCTCCTCGCACTGCTCGTCCTGGCCGCGTGCGGCGGGCCGGGCGGCGGGACCGGCGTTCCGGAGGCGCGGACCTCCTTATCCGTCCCCGTGCGGAAAGTGCTCGTGGTCGGCCTGGACGGGGCTGACTGGGAGATCGTCGACCGGCTGGCCTCGGCGGGACGCCTCCCGAACCTCTCGCGGCTCCGCCGCGAAGGGGCGTCGGGGATCCTGGACTCGGAGCAGCCCCTCCTCTCCCCGGTGGTGTGGACGACCCTCGCGACGGGTAGACCTCCCACCGACCACGGCATCGTCGGCTTCCTGACCGTGCGGAACGGCGTCGCCGAGCCGGTCCGGTCGGACGAGCGGCGGGTCCGCGCCTTCTGGAACGTCGCGTCCGACCGGGGTGTCCGGGTGGGCGTGATCGGCTGGTACGCGAGCTGGCCCGCCGAGAAGGTGAACGGTTACCTGGTCTCGGACCGGGTGGGGTCGCATCAGGTCGCGGGCGGGGCGGGGCCCGTCTCGACGGGGCTCGCCTACCCGGAATCGCTGGTCCCCGAGATCGAGCGGCTCAGAGCCGAGGTGGACCGGGACGTCGGTGACGAAGCCGCGGCGGCCTATTTCTCCGGCGGCGGGAAGAACGACATCCCCGCGGCCGCGCAGGGCGAGAAGCTCGCGACCTTCTTCGGGGTCCTCCGCACCACGGAGCTCTACCGGCGTCTCGTCCCGATCCTGATGGAGCGTTACGACCCGGCGATCGCGGCGGTCTACTTCGAAGGTACCGACGCCGTCGGCCACCTGTTCGAGCCGTACGCCCCGCCGCCCCCGGCCGGGGTGATCCTCGACGACGCCCGCCGCCTCGCGGGCGCGTTCGACCGCTATTACGAGAGCATCGACCGGATCGTCGGGGAGCTCGCCGCGCGGATCGACCCGAGGACGACCACGCTTCTCATCCTTTCCGACCACGGCTTCAAGACGGGTGACAGACGGCCTCGCACCCCCGAGGCCACCGCCTTCGCCAACCAGGCTCCTGCCTGGCATCGTCCACAGGGGATCCTGCTCCTGTGGGGGCGCGGCGTCCGGGCCGGCAGCTCGTTGCCGCCGAGCAGCATCTACGACGTCCTTCCCACGATCTTCAGGCTCGTGGGGATCCCCCTCGCGCGCACGCTGAAAGGCAAGCCGGTGGAGGCGGCGCTCGCTCCCGATCTCCTGACCGAGCCGGCGCGGACGATCGCCGACTACGAATCCGCCGGCGAGAGGGAGCGGCCCGCTCCCGCGGAGATCGCGCCGGACGATCAGATGGCCAAGCTGCGAGCGCTGGGATACATCGGAGGATCGCCCGGTGAGCACCTGCGGCCGGCGGCGGACGGACAAGCGGCCGTGCCGCTCAACCGGTACAACGAGGGGGTCGTCCTCCTCGATTCCGGCAGGAGGCGCGAGGCGCTCGATGTGTTCCTCGCGCTCGAGCGCGACGCCGCCGGCTTCTCGCTGGGGTACCTCGGCGAGGGGCTGGTCCGCATCCAGGAAGGGAACCCGGGCGCTGCGATCCCGGCCCTCGAGAGCGCGGTGAAGCTCGACTCGACCGTTCACGACGCCCACGCTGCCCTGGGCGAGGCGTATCTCTCGGCGGGTCGGCGGGACGACGGCATCCGGAGCCTGAGACGCGCGCTCGCGATCGACCCGGCGAACGGACGGACCTCGCTGCTCCTCGCGGAAGCGCTCCTGGAGCGCCGGGATGTCGACGAAGCCGGCAGGCTGTTCGCGGTGGCGCGCAAGCTCTCCGATAAGCCAGAGGACCGCGCCGGCGGGTGCGTCGGTCTCGCCATCCTCGCGGAGGAGCGGAAGCGATTCGACGAGGCGACTTCGCTCTATCAGGAGGCCCTCGCTCTCGCGCCCGGCTTCCCCTCGGCCCTGGAGCGCTTCGCGAACCTGGACCTGTTCCTCGGCCGCCCCGAGCCCGCGGTCGAGCTGCTTGCGAAGCTCGTGGACCGGGCGGGCGGAAGCCCGCGCGCGCTGGCGCTATACGGCAAGGCCCTGATCTTCGCCGGACGGTCGGGCGAAGCGCGTCCGGTCCTCGAGAAGGCCCTGGCGCTCGATCCGCACCAAAGGGAGGCCCGCGAGCTGCTGGACGGGCTGGGTCGGTAAGCCTCCTGTTCCGCGCCGCGGACCGCACCGGCCTCCCTGCCCCGGTCGCGAACGGATCGTCCGCAAAAGTGTGTGCAGCCGGGAACACGAGGGTGGGCCCCGGGTATCCCACATGCGTGCGAAAGACGAGGAGGAAGTGCGCATGAAAAGGTGGCTGCTGATAGCGGGCTTGCTCTCCCTCGTTCCGCTCGGCTCGCCGGGACCTGCCGCCGCAGAGACGGCCACGGGGACCGACGAAGTGACATGGCATTGGTTCGGGAGCCTGAGGATGCGTCCCGAATACAACGATAACCTCACGGACTTTTCGGCGGCGCGTGACGACAAGATCGGCTACGCGTCGTACCGGGTCAACCTCGGAACCGACATTGGCCTGGACAAGGGCGTCTCGGTGACGCTCAACGCTCAGGCGCTGGGCAAGTGGGGCGAGGACCAGACGCCGATTCGCGGAACCTCGACGGTGAGCAGTTTCGCCAACCAGGTGGGCTTCTTCGAAGCCTACGTGGATGCCAAGCACATCTACGACCAACCGTTTTCCTTGCGGGTCGGGAGGCAGCGCCTCGTGTTCGGGGACCAGTGGCTCCTGGGCGATCTGGACTTCTACGGCGGCACCTCCTGGGACGGCATCCGGGGCGACCTCGAGTTCCACCGGGCGACCGTCACCCCGTTCTGGGCCAGCGTGGCGAAGTTGGAGCAGCCCGAGATCCTCAGGAATCTCACCGACGCCGAAGGGAACCCCATCGACGCGTCCGGCGGGGACTTTGACCTCTACGGTCTCTGGTCCACGTGGAAGCTCCCCGGCACGAACGGCCTCGACGCCGCGATCCTCTACTCCTTCGACCACCGCTCCGTGGGCGGATTCCCGTTCCAGGACAAGCGCTGGACGTACACGGTGCGCTACTCCTGGGGCGCCAAGACCGGGCCGTTCTTCAACGGCGACCTGGCCGCCCAGACTGGCAACACGGTCAACACGGAGCGGACCGATTTCGCGACGATCCACGCCAACGCGATGGAGCTGACCGGCGGATGGGTCTGGATCCGAGCGGGGGATCCCTACCGGATCCAGCTCCGCTACGCCCGGTACTCGGGGGACGACGCGGGCACCTCCGGAACGAACGAGACCTTCGTCCCCTTGGCGATGAACTTCCACGAGCGCTACGGCCTGGTCGACGCCTGGACCGGCTTCTGGCGGAACCAGGCCTACATCGGCGGCGTCCCCGGCTACGAGGTGCTCCAAGTGCTCTTCGACGTGAAGATCCCGAGCGGGGTGCGCCTGAAGGTGTTCGGCCAGACGCAGCGGCGCACCACCGACATCGCCGCCGCCGGCTCGCTACGCAGCCTCGGGCAGGAGTTCGGCGTCTCCGCCTCGGGCGACTACGGGAAGCACGTCACCCTCGACGTGGGCTTCGCCCAGATCTACCCGGGCACCGCGGCCGCCGCGGAGCCCCCGCTGTTCGCCCAGGACACCGCCCGGCGGCTCTACGTGAACACGATCGTACGCTTCTAGGATCATGGCTCGATCCATGGCTCGAGGAGGTTTGGCTATGTTCAGATCAAAACGAGTCCTGGTCGCCGCCCTTCTCGCCGTGGCGCTCGCCTGGACGCTGGGCGGGGACCTGGCGGTGGCCGGTTCGACCCAGACCGGCACGGTCCGGGGCAAGGTCGTTGACCAGAAGGGAGAAGCGCTTCCCGGGGTCACCATCGTCTGCCGCTCTCCCTCGCTGATCCGCGACCGCGTGCTCCTCACCGACAAGGACGGCAATTTCTTCGCGCCGGGGCTGGCGCCCGGCCACTACGGCGTGATCGCCGAGCTGACCGGCTACACCAAGATCGAGTCCGGCACCGACGTGCTCATCGACAAGACCACGGTGGTCAATCTCGCGCTCCGCGCCGGGGAGATCACCGAAACCGTCTCGGTGTCCGCCCAGCGGCCGGTGGTGGACACGATGTCCACCGAGACCGAGACGCAAGTCACCACCGACTACGCGGAGTACCTCCCGGTCGCCCGCCAGTATCAGTCGCTCCTCACGTTCGCTCCCGGCGTCCTGGACGTCTCGGGCAGCGGCAATCCGAACATGATGGGAGGGAGTGCGAGCGCGAACGTCTACCTGGTAGACGGGGTCAGCATCGGGGACCCCGTGACGGGCACGTTCGGCGCGAACATCAACTACGACGCGATCGAGGCCGTGGACGTCAAGCTCACGGGGGTCTCGGCGGAGTACGGGTCGTTCCAGGGCGGCCTGTCCAACCTGATCACGAAGTCGGGAGGGAACAACTTCACCGGATCGCTCCGAAACGTGATCACGAACCCGGCGTGGACCTACCAGTTCGGCTCGAGCGCGACGAGCCTGCTCGCGGCCCCCCACCCCCAACCGGAGGGATGCAATTCGGACGACCTCAACTGCTTCGATGTCCCGGTGCAGCCCAACAACCGCGGCGCCGACGGCAAGGCGAACGACGTCGAGACCACCCTCGGCGGACCGATCGTCCGGGACGCGGCGTGGTTCTTCGTCTCGTACAACCGGTCGGAGAACGCAAGCAACCAGATCCTCGGCGACCCCCTCGGCGGTCCTTTCGCCAACGGCACGTACACCCGCGTGTTCGAGGCGGACTTCTCCAACGCGAAGCTGACCTGGCAGGCGACGAACAACCACAAGCTGCAGTACACGTTCTCCAGCGACCCCGCGAGCGTTCCGGTGTGCTACGGCAACCAGTTCTTCGGCGGGAGCTGCTGGGAGACCTACGACGTGGACTTCCAGCACCAGGGCGGGCACGTGTACGTCGGGAGCTGGAACGCGGTGTGGAGCCCGAAGATCTTCACGGACGTCAAATACGCCAGGTATCAGAACAGCTTCCAGATCTCGCCGTTCACGCCGGTCCCGGCGCGGCCCGACTTCCCCCACGCGACCACCGGCGACGTCCCCGCCCCGGTCATCGACCTCAACACGGGCAACCTCTTCGACAACAGCATCTTCGCGCCGGTCCCCGAGGACCGGAACCGGGAGCAGTACGAGGCGGCGGCGACGATGGCCTTCAACTCGAAGTCGGCCGGAAGTCACACCGTCAAGGTCGGCCTCGACTACGAGAAACAGGACGCGGTGGGCAGTTCGGTCATCGCCGGCAACGCCCTCTTCTACCTCCAGGGCTTCGTGACGGCGCCGCCCGCGGGTGACGCCTTCGACGTCAACAACCGGAGGTACTTCGCGTGGACCGACTTCGCGCCTCCGGGACCCGGCGGGTCGACCACCAAGCTGACGACCCTCTACGCGCAGGACGACTGGGCGTTGAGCCCGCACTGGTCGTTCAACCTGGGACTGCGTTACGAGAAGTCGCAGAACGAGAACGACGTCGGGGAGAAGATCATCGACTCCAGCGGCATCGCCCCGCGAATCGGCGCGACGTTCGACGTGACGGGCCAGGGAAAGGACGTGATCAAGGCGACCGCGGCCCGCTACCTCGCGGGGATCAATCTGGCGACCTTGAGCCCGTTCGTGCGGGCGGCGGGAGGCCAGTCCTCTTACGACACCTACCTCAACGCCACGTTCCCGACCCCGGGTACGCCGACGTGGGTGCTGCAGAGCTCGGTCCGTCCGTCCGCCGCCGGATCGCAATTCGCGCCGGGGATCAAGCCCCAGGCGATCGACGAGTACACGCTGGGCTACGAGCACGCGTTCACCCCGAGCTTCGGGGTGGGCGTCAAGGCCATCGACCGGACCTGGAAGGACGTGATCACGTTCAGCTACACCTACACCTACGACGCCGACGGGGTTCCTACGAAGGTCCAGCGGCTGGACAACAACGGCGCCGCGAAGCGGGACTTCAAGGCGCTGGTGCTCTCGGCCGAGAAGCGATTCGCGGGCAACTGGCAGCTCCAGGGCAACTACACGTACTCGAAGGCGGAGGGAAACGTCCAGAACGACCAGGGGTTCGACACGTTCGGCAGCTACGCGGGGGTCCCGGAGACGACCGTGAACCGGTTCGGCTATCTCCCGTGGGACAGCCGCCAGGCGCTGAAGCTCTTCGCGAACTACCAGGTTCCCTTCCACAGCAAGCGCCACGCGCTGAGCGTGGGCGCGGTGGGAAGCTACATCGGCGGGATCCCGTATCAGAGGCAGGACTCGCAGCTCAACGTGGTCGTCGGACCCGGGGCCGACGGGACGCAGGACGCGCCGCTGGGGACGGTGGTTCCGGGAAACGACACGCTCGATCAGACGGCGCTCGTGCTCAACTACTACGAGCCCGCGGGCTCCCATCATGCCAAGGCGTTCGAAGCGCTCGATCTCTCCCTCGTCTATCGGTTCGCCTTCAACAAGCAGGTGACGTGGCAGACCCGCCTGGAAATGTTCAACGTCACGAACGCTGCGGCGCCCATCACGGTGAATCAGCAGTGGTACCCGAACCCTCAAAACGGCACGGAGGCAGGGGCCGACTACGTGTTCGGCCACCCGTCAAGTTACGGCAACATCCAGGGGCCGCGCAGGTACGACGTGCAGTTCGCGATCTTGTGGTAGTCCTTTTCGCCAATTACCGACGGGGCGGGCATCCGGGGGCTCTGCCCCCGGACCCCCGCCCCCGCGATCGAAAACGGGAGGTGCGGCTGGATCGGGCACAGGAAGGGAAGCCTCGGCGGCCTGAATTTCGGGGACTCTGGCCCCGGTCAGCCAACGATTCAGCACCTGGTCCAGAG
>JAIQFR010000117.1 GCA_020073205.1 Terriglobia bacterium | reverse complement strand
CGATACGAGCAGGGACGGGCGATGCCGACCGTCGAGAAGGTAGAGCGGCTCCTCAAGGCGATCGCACCCGATCAACGGATCGTGTGGCACATCGCCGCGTGAAACAGCTCACGCGGGCCGGAGAGCCACGGGCGCTGCCCAGCACGGTTGATGGTCCGCAATCTCGACTGAGTTGGTGGAGTTGTGAAGACTGATCAGGGTGCGGAGCCAACTTCACAGAGCTACGAACTCCACTCCGTCGAATCGCACCCTAAGGCCGCGGATCTGCGCGTCATTCCAACGTTTCCTCAAAGCCGTACACTCTCTCCGTTAACAGGAAGCCCCCGCGCGTGCGGTTTCCAGGTCAGAACTCTCTCCGCTCTCTCGGAAGCTGTTACTAATCGGAGCATAAAATACTAGGCATTTCATGCGAATCGTGCTATCCTCGGTTCATGCAAATCAAAGACGCCCGTTCTTTGTCGTCGTCGGCTCAGGAAGACCTCCGAAAACGCGTGATTCGTGCCGTTCGGGGAGGCATGCGACAGGTCGAAGCGGCCTCGGTGTTCAAGGTGTCGCGCGCCTCGGTCAACAAGTGGTCGCGGCTCCACGAAGAACACGGTTCGAAGGGGCTGGCGGGTCGGAAGCGAGGGCGACCGGCTCGACCTCGCCTCGTGGCGGCAGATCGGTCTCGGGCGATCCGATGGATCGTCGGAAAGGGCCCGGACCAGCTCCGGCTTCCGTTCGCGCTGTGGACGCGGGAGGCGGTCCAACAGTTGCTGAAGAACGAGTTCGGGGTGGAGGTTTCGGTCTGGACGGTGGGTCGGTACTTGAAGGCGTGGGGGATGACCCCGCAGAAACCGGTTCGACGGGCCTTCGAACAGAACCCCGCGGAAGTGCGCCATTGGCTTCAGATGGAGTATCCGACGATCGAGCGCGACGCCAAGCGTTTTGGGGCCGAAATCCACTGGGGCGACGAGATGGGGCTGCGATCGGATCACCAGGTCGGCCGTACCTACGGCCGTCGCGGGACGACGCCTGTGATTCTGGGAACCGGCCAGCGATTTCGCTGCAACATGATTTCGACGATCACGAATCGCGGTCGCCTCGCCTTCATGGTGTTCGAGAAGGGGTTCCGGGTGAAGGTGTTCCTGCGATTCCTCAAGCGCCTCGTCCGGCATGTGAAGCAGCGGATCTTCTTGATCGTCGATCGCCATCCGGTACACCGCGCTGCGAGTGTCCAGCGTTGGCTCCGCAAGCACGAAGCCAAAATCCGGATGTTCTTTCTCCCGAGCTACAGCCCGGAATTGAACCCCGACGAAATGCTCAACCAAGACGTGAAGAGCAACGCCCTCGGTCGAAGGCGCGCCTCGAACAAGACCGAGTTGATGGGCGACGTTCGGGGATACCCGCGGTCGACCCAACGCCAGCCCAACCTCGTAATGAGCTACTTTCTCGAATCGCATGTCCATTACGCCGCGTGACAACTGTCGCCTATAAACCGCTCCCGGTAGTAATCGACACAACTCTGTTATCACCTTATGGCGGTCACCATTCGGGGATTATGGTATTACCCGTCGGCCCCGAGCACCTTCGAATCTTCAAATCAGGATCGATCATGTTCGCGCTCCGGCCGCGCCCAGCCGCAAGCTCTGGTGTTCGCTTTCTACGTCCAACCGATCGGGAATGCAAGCGCTTCCGCCGGCTTCCGCGGCCGCGACGAATCGCGCGCGGAGAAGAAGTCGCGGCGCGGGAGGTCATCGCGGCGTGTGAGCGACGAAGGGCCCCTGGCGCGCGACCGGCGGGTCGGGCCGCGTGTCAGGCGCGACGAGCGGCCAGGGCGTCGTTGATCAACGCCGCCTCGGCGTTCGGATCGTCGACTTCGATGACCAGCTTCCGGTACCGCTCGTGCTCGAGATCGACGGCCAACGCGTGCTCCGGGTGACGCACGTCCCAGAAGATCAAGCCACCCTCCTGGTAGAACGTGCCCGCCTTGAAGACGTAGGGGACGTCGGTGCCTGCCAGCTTGAGACCCTTGAACCACCCCATGGCCGGATCGGGATCAGGGTGAGCCCCCTTGATATGGGCGAGAGGGATTCCGAGGCGGCTCCTCAACGACCAGAGCTTGTCCCATCCTTCGACTTCGAAGAGAACCGTGTCTCCATCGATCGTCACTTGAACCATGGAATCTCCTCTACATGCCCATCAGAGGCGGGGATCACATACTCGCTCTGCACGAGGCCGCTTTGAAACTGCCGCGTCGCAACGTGGCGAAGGACGACGTCACGCTCGAGCGCGCCGAAGAGGGGGATCCCCGCCCCAAGGAGAACGGGAACGCGCGTGATGAAGAGGCGCTGGATGAGTCCGTCCACGAGGAACCGCTGGATCGTGACGCCGCCGTCCACGTAGACGTGCCGAACGCCGCGCGCCTCGAGCTGCGACACGATCTCGGCAGGAGGCCCCGACATGCGCTCGATCCTCGCCCCGGAAGGGGCGGGAGGGAGCGCGCGCGTGCTCAGCGCGAACACGGGCTTCTCGCCGTAGGGCCACGCGTCGAAGGCCAGGACCGTCTCGAAGGTCTTTCGGCCGATGACGAGCGCGTCCACCGTCGCCATGAACTCGTCGTAGCCGTGGGGCTCGCCGCCGCCCGGCGGCAGCCAATCGAGGCCGCCGTCGGCGCGAGCGATGAAGCCGTCGAGGCTCGTCGCGATGAAGACGGATGCTCTCATTGCGGAGTTCTCGCCCTCCCGGTCGCGCTCACCGAGCGTCCGGGCTACTTCTCGAACAGCTCCGTCGCCGGCACGATCCGCAGCCGCTCGCAGTCGACCTTGAGGGGGAAGACCGAGATCTCCTTGTCCTCCTCGAGAACCTCCGGCTTCGTCGCCGTTTCGTACTTCATCGGCGATGGAGCATTGGACGCGAGCGCCTCCGCCAGCCCCTTCGCCCCGTCGTCGTCGGTCACCACGGCGAGGTAGGCGTTCCGGGCCTCTAGGTACTTCCGGATCGCGGCGTTCACCTGCTCGACGGTCATGGCCGGGAGCCGCTTCTGCAGCTCGTCCACGAGACTCCCCTTCCCGTAGAACTTCCCGTCCATCTCGTAGCCGAGCCGCCGGGAGGCGGTCTGCGTGAAGAGCCGGCTGTAGCTGAGCAGGAATTCCCTCGTCGAGTCGAAGTCCGCCTGGGTCATCCCCTCCCGCACCAGCCGGTCCAGCTCGCGCATCGCCTGGCGGATCGCGAAGTGGACGGCCTCGGGCGGGACCGGCCGGATCCAGATCGTGAACGCCTGGCGGCGCCTCGGCGTGTTCGGCCGCGGGAAGGTCGAGCCGCCCTCCTGGATGAAGCTCTCGACGTACGAGTAGTCGCCGTAGTTGAGGCCGCGCTCGGACCGCATCTTGTTCATGAGCCGGCCGTTGAACGTGCGGTGCTCGCCAAGGAACGAGTTCGCCACCATCAGCGGGTAGAAGTCGTCGTCGGACCGCGTCACGGCCAGCGGGAACCCGATGGAGATCGCCGAGGCGCGCGCGGATTTCGTCACGATCGTCGCCTCGATCCCCTCGGGGGGGCGGGGCGCCGGAAGGTCCGCGGGCTTCGGTTTGCCCTCGGGGAGCTTCAGGAGATCGGCGGCGACCTCCCGCGCGAACGGCTCGGGGTACCCGCCCGCGAGCCCCAGCTCGACGTTGTTCCGGGTGAAGTGCCGGGCCCAGAAGGCCTTCACGTCCTCGAGCGTGATCGACTTGATCCCCGCCACCGTGCCGGACACCGGCCTGCCGTAAGGCTGGCCGGCGTACATCGCGGCGGCCAGCGCCTCCTTGCCGAGGTTCTCGTCGTCCGCGGCGCGGAGCCTCGTGGTGAGGTCGTTGAGCTGATCGGCCCTGAGCCGCTCGAAGTCCGCGGAGTCGAATCGCGGCGTCAGCAGCACCTGGCGCAGCAGGGCGTGGTACCCGGCGAGGTTGTCGCGGTGGACGGTCCCGTAGACCACGGTGACCTCCCGGTCGGCCCGGACTCCGATCGAGGCGGCCATCGGGAACAGGGCATCGAGGAGCTGGGGGTACGAGAGCTTCTTGGCTCCCCCCTCGGCGAGCATCGCCGCCGTGAGGTCCGCGAGCCCTTCCTTCCCCTTCGGGTCGTTCACGGATCCCACGTGGAACAGGATCCTGAGCGCGACGAGGGGGTTGTCGTTGGACGGGACGAGCGTCGAAGGGATCCGCGAGCCGCCCGCGTCCGCCGCCCCCTTTCGCGACGCAGCGAGGAGGCCGTCGGCCCCGGCGGCGATCAGACCCGCCGCCACGACGGCGAAGGCGGGGACGAGGTGCGCGAGCTTGATCATCGCTTCGCCTCCTTCTCGGGCGCCAGGGTGATCTCGGTCCGGTTCTCGGGTTTGAGGAAACGGGCCGCCGCGTCCCGAACCCCCGCTCCCGTGACTTCCTCGAACGCCGCGTAGGTCGTGTCGATGGAGGCGACGTCGCCGGTGAGCTGCATGAAATTCGCCACGGTCTCGGCGACGCGGCCGGGGGTGTCCAGGCCGGCCAGGAACGAGTAGCGGAGATTGAGCTTCACCGAGGCGATCCGCACGGCGGGGAGCGGCTTCCGCCCGAGCTCCTTGACCGCGCTCTCGATCGCGTCGCGGACGGCGCCGACCTTCCCCGGGTCCTTGACGCGAACCGTCACCGTGAACAGGTACGGATCCCGCCGCTCTTCGTGGCTCGCGGCGAGCACGTCGACCCATTGCTTGTCGAGCACCAGGTCCTTGTAGAGCGGGCTCGTCTCGGAGAACGCCGCCGCGGCCAGCACGTCGAGGGACCGGTCCTCGGCCGAGTCCGGGCGGAACGCCGGAACGCGCCAGGACAGGACCAGGTACGGGAGCGTCGGGTTCTTCCAGGCGATGTGGGCCTTGCGCTCCCCTCCCTGAGGGCCGTCCAGGGTGGTGGCGAGCGACGCCGCTCCCTTCCGCCACGGGGAGTAGTACTTCTTCGCCAGCTCCAGGACGCGGCCGGGATCGACGTCCCCGGCCACCACCAGCACGCAGTTGTCCGGGCGGTACCACCGCTCGAAGAACTTCAGGCTGTAGTCGTACTGGTGGGGCATGTCCTCAATGTCCTTCAGGAACCCCATGGTGGTGTGCTTGTAGGTGTGCCGGTCGAAGGCGGTCTCGCGGAGCTTCTCGTGGATCGACATGAAGGGCACCGAGAAGTTCTTGTTGTACTCCCCGAGGACCGCGCCGGCCTCTTTCTGGAACGCCTCGACCGTGTACTTGAGGTTCATGAACCGGTCCGACTCGAGGTCCATCAGGGTCTCGAGCGCCGACGACGCGGCGACGACGTGGTAGCAGGTCCAGTCGTCGGTCGTGAACGCGTTCGAGTCGGCGCCGAGCCGCTTCAAGACGTCGTTGTACTTGTCCGAGGGATAGCGCTCGGTGCCGCGGAACATCATGTGCTCGAAGAAGTGGGCGAACCCGGAGAGGCCCGGCTCCACCTCGTTCCGGGAGCCGGTGCGGACCACGAGGTAGTGCGCCACGATCCCGGGGCTGTCCATCGGCACCACGACGACGCGGAGGCCGTTGTCCAGGACCGATTCCGAGGCCGCGAAAGGGAAGATCCGGCGAGGCGAGCCGCCTCCCCGCTCCGGCTCCTTCGCGAGGAGCGTGGCCGCGAGCGCGGCGAGAACGGAAAGCGCGGACCCCACGAGTGGGCTGCGGAGCATCATCACGGCGGCCTCCAGAATCGACGCGTCAGGCGCCGGGCCCCGGCGGCTCCCTCGTGGGCGCCCTGCCGGCGCGGTGGGCGCGCCCAGGCCGGCGAATGCGCGGCGGGCCCGCCGCCGGGCCTCAGTGCTTGCGAGGCCCGAGCACCATGCTCATGTCGCGATTGACGATCTCGCCCGGAGCCGACTCGACCAGCGCCGCGTCGGTGAGCATCTCGATGACCTTGTCCAGGACCTTCCGTCCGTTCTCCGGCCGGCGCAGGTCGCGCCCGCGGAACATGATGGTGACCTTGACCTTGTCGCCGTCCACCAGGAAGCGGCGGGCGTGGGCGAGCTTGGTCTCGAGATCGTGATCGTCGATGTTCGGGCGCAGCTTGATCTGCTTGACGGTGATCCGGCTCTCTTTCTTACGTGCCTCGC
This sequence comes from Terriglobia bacterium, assembly GCA_020073205.1. NCBI lineage: Bacteria > Pseudomonadati > Acidobacteriota > Terriglobia > Terriglobia bacterium. Next base: position 7,097 of record JAIQFR010000117.1, on the reverse strand, counting down.
GCGCCTTCTTCGCGGTCTCGAACCGGTGCTTGCCCCAGTCCATGATCCTGACCACGATGGGGCGCGCCTCGGGTGCCACCTCGACAAGATCGAGGCCGGCGTCCTCCGCCAACCGGCGGGCTTCTTCGAGGGGAACGACGCCGACCTGCTGGCCTTCGGCGTCGATGAGGCGGACGGGACTCAGGCGGATCTGGTTGTTGACACGAACCTTCTCGTCGATTCGACACCTCCTCCTTTCGAAGGGACGCCGCAGGGCGCCCCGGGAAGCTGCGGAACTATACCATCCTGGGCGGGCGGGGCCAAGCGAATGCGGCTCCACGGCGCCAAGCCTCGCTCCTGGAATAAGATGGCGTCGGGCCTCCGGCCGGCCTCGGGAGCATGAAGGATGGCGCCGCGCTACCACAGAGTCGTCGAAGGAGGGTCCTTGGAGCTGGTGGAAGGGGACATCACGCTCCTCGAGGTGGACGCGGTGGTGAATCCGGCGAACTCCGCGCTGAAGCTCGGAGGAGGTGTCGCCGGAGCCATCCGCCGGAGGGGCGGGCCGACGGTGCAGGAGGAATGCGACCGGATCGGGGTCTGCCCGGAAGGCGGCGCACGGGCCACGTCGGGCGGACGCCTTCCCGCCCGGTACGTGATCCACGCGGTCGGACCGGTCTGGGGTCGGCAAGGCCCCGCGGAGAGCGACCGGCTGCTCGCGTCCGCGTGCCGCGACGCGCTCGCCCGCGCCTCGGAGAAGGGACTCCAGTCGATCGCCCTCCCGGCGATCTCCTCGGGCATCTTCGGTTTTCCGATGGATCGCGCAGCCCGGATCCTGCTCGGGGAGGCCGTCCGGCACCTCGAGTCCGGGGCGCCGCCGCGGAGGGTGATCTTCTGTCTCTTGGGAGAGGAGGCCCTGGAGCGCTACCGGGAGGCTCTGGAGGCCGCGCTCCCTCTCTGACGCGCCGCGCCACGCCGCGGTGGGGAGACGTGCTCCGCGGTGACGACCGTGTGGATCCCACCGCGGACGTTGAAATCCCCGACCACCCGCATCCTGCGTGGCCGGACCGCGGCCACCAGGTCGTCGAGGATCCGGTTGGTCACCGCCTCGTGGTAGTGCCCCTCGTCCCGGAACGACCAGAGGTAGAGCTTCAGGGACTTAAGCTCGACGCACGCGCGGTCGGGCACGTAGGAAATCGAGATCGTGGCGAAGTCCGGCTGGCCGGTCCTCGGGCAGAGGCAGGTGAACTCCGGGCAGGTGAACTCGATGGTGAAGTCGCGGGCCGGTTCCGGGTTCGGGAAGGTCAGGAGCCGCTTCGACGATCGCCTGGTCACCGGGGGAGCCCTCCGTGTTTCGCGCGCCGAATCTAGCCCAACCGCCGGTCTCCGGCCAGCCCCTCTTAGGGCGAGCCGGCGCACCGCGGGCTAGAATCGGCGCCCATGACGATCCCTGTTGAAGGGCGGATCCTCCCCTTCGCGCCGGAGATCTTCCGTGCCCTGAGGCACCGGAATTTCCTCTTCTACTGGACCGGCCAGTTCGTTTCGCTGATCGGCACCTGGATGCAATCGGTGGCGCAGGGCTGGCTGGTGTTCCGCCTCTCGAACTCCGCTTTCCAGCTGGGGGTCGTGGGGTTCTGCGCCTTCTCCCCGATGCTGGTGTTCACCCTCGTGGGCGGCGTCCTCGCCGACCGCGTTCACCGGAAGACCGCGCTCCTCTGGACCCAGTCTCTCTCGATGGTCCAGGCGGGCGTGCTGACGTACCTCACCGCCAGCGGATCGGTGCGGGTCTGGCACGTCGCGATCCTCGCGCTCCTCCTCGGGACCGTGAACGCCTTCGACGTCCCGATCCGCCAGACGTTCCTGTTCGACCTCGTCGGGCGGGAGGACCTGCCGAACGGCATCGCGCTGAACTCCATGGCGTTCAACTCCGCCCGGCTCGTGGGGCCGGCGATCGCCGGGCTCATCCTCGCCGAGTTCGGCGAGACGGCGTGCTTCCTGCTCAACGCGGTGTCGTACCTCGCGGTGCTCGTCGGCCTCGCGCTCATCCGCGTGGGGGAGAAAGCGCCGGCGCCGGACGCCATGTCGTGGACCGCCGGGATCCGAGAGGGGATCGCCTACGCGTGGAGAACGCCGCGCGTGAGGACGATCCTCCTGCTGGTCGCGGTCTCGAGCATCTTCGGCATGTCGTACTCGATCCTGATGCCGGCGATCGCCCGGGACGTGCTGGGGGGCGGCCAGCGGACCCTCGGGTTCCTGATGGGCGCGGCGGGGGCGGGCGCCGTGCTCGGCGCCCTGTCGATCGCGAGACGGCGCTCGACCCGTCGTTCGGGCGTCATCGTGGCGGCGGCCATGACCCTCTTCGGCGCCGGTCTTTTCGCGTTCTCGTTCTCCAGGACCTTCTGGCTCTCCGCGGCGCTGCTCGTCGTGATCGGGGGGGCGATGATCGTGCAGATGGCCACCAGCAACGCTTTCCTCCAGCTCGTGGCCCCCCCGGACCTCCGCGGGCGCGTGGTGAGCCTGTACGCCCTCATGTTCCTCGGGATGGCCCCCTTCGGCTCGCTGCTGTCCGGCTCCCTCGCGAAGCTCTGGGGGACGCCCGTCGCCGTCCGGCTGGGCGGGGTGGTCTGTATCGCAGCGGCGCTGGCGTTCGCCTCCAGGGCTCCGCGGCTCTCGGCCGCCCGCGAATCGGTCTCCCCTGACGGAGCCGCGTAGCCGACCCGACGCCCTCCACGCAGGACGTTCGGTCCCCTAAAGCGAACACCGGCGCCCTCCCGCGTCCGGTCACGGCTTCTCGGCGGCCGACTTCGGCGCGACCCACATCGGCCGCCCGCGCGCCTCGCAAGCGTTCGGGGCCCCTATCCCCTGCACGCTCGGCGCTCGGCCGACCGTGTGGGGCCCCGCGCCTTCAGCCGGTCTCGCCTGCGAGCCGTGATCGGACGCCGGAAGCGACGCAGATCACGTGCGGTTGGCGTGCCCGCCGCGGCTGGCGCGGGAATCGCACCCCTCGGCGAACGAAAGGAACCGCTCCAGGGGGACGGAGCGGGTTCGGTGACAACATGAGAGGACTTCGATTCGTTCCCGCGATCCTCGGCGTGGCCGCGCTCTCGCTCGGCGCGGCCGAGCCGCCCGCGACCAGCGAAGGGTACGCCTACGCGACGTACCGCGGGATGGGCGATCGTCTCACCCTCCTCGTGGACAGCTACCCGGCAGCGATGCACGCCCGCGACAGCTACGTCCCTCTCGCGGTGGCGATAGGACTCTCCGGTCCCGGGTCCAGCGTCCGCGTGACCCCCGAGTCGTTCACCCTCCTTGACGAAAGCGGCCGGGCGTACCGTGCGGTGCCGTTCGAGGAGATCGCCCGGAACTACCCCAAGCGTCAGTTCGACGCGTCCCTGCTTCGGTCGCACCCGATGGTCGTGGGGAACCAGTTCGACACGAGCCTGGCGGTCCGTGGGAGCTTCTACCCGACGCTGGTGGGTCGCGGGCTCAGAATCGACCAGGTGGAGCTCGGGCCGTTCACCTGGTTCCACTCGCTGCTGTACTTCCCTCTGCCCGAAGGCGGGCTCCACGGCGTGCTGACACTCAGGATCAGCGGGCCCGGACTCGAGTCGCCGGTGGACGTTCGCTTCCAGGTTCCCAGGGTTCTCAGGGAGCGGACGAGCTGACGGTGGGAGGCCGGAGGAGCCGGCTACCGGATGTCCCTCAGCGTGACTTTCACGTCGCGCTTCTGCCCCTGGCGCTCGAGGGTCAGCGTGACCGTCCGGCCGACTCCCGCGGTCTCGAAGGCGTATGAGAGGTCGTCGGTCGTCTTGACCGCCTTGCCGTCCACCGCGATGACGATGTCTCCGACCACGTAGCCCCGGCGGCTCCGGCCGATCCCCTCGATCCCGGCGTGATCGGCCGGGCTACCCGCGACCACGCTGAGAACGACCGCGCCCTCGAGTCCGAACTGGCTCGCCTGGGCGTCGGACAGGAGCGCGACTCCGACGCCGGGGTTGACCGCGCGTCCCTTCTCGATCAGCTGGGGCACCAGGCGCTTCACGGTGTCCACCGGGACGGCGAAACCGATTCCCGCGGATGCGCCGTTGGGGCTGACGATCGCGGCGTTCACGCCGATCAGGCGGCCACTGGAGTCGAGCAGCGGCCCCCCAGAGTTGCCCGGGTTGATGGCGGCGTCGGTCTGGATCACGTCGCGGATGATCCGCCCGTTGGGCGACTTCAGCTCACGTCCCAGCGCGCTGACGATCCCGGACGTCATCGAGTGGTCGAGGCCGAACGGGTTTCCGAGGGCCAGGACCTTCTGCCCCACGAGGAGGTCGTGCGACTTCCCCTGCGTGAGCGGGACCAGCCGGTCCGTGGGCGCGGCGATCCGCAGCACCGCCAGGTCCTTGTCGGAGGCGGCGCCGACGACGTCCGCTTCCCACTCCGACCGGTCGGCGAGCGTGACCGAGAACTTGTCCCCCGCCTCGATCACGTGGAAGTTCGTGACGATGTGCCCCTTCTTGTCCCAGACGAACCCGCTCCCCGTTCCCTGCGGGATCTGCATGACGTCGAACGACCAGAAGTCGCGGCGGAGAGCGATGCTCGTGATGAACACCACCGACGCCGAGGCCTGCCGGAACACCTCGATGTCCCTGCGCTCCTCCGCGCCGAGCCCCTCCGGGATCGGGGCGACCGGGGCCGGCGAGAGCTGCGCGCCGCCCGCGCGCTCCGGCGCCTGGGCGGCGGCCTCGTCCGACCCGGTCCCCTCGGAAGGAACGGCCTGCGGCCCGGTCCACAAGCCCTTGCCGAGCACGACGCCGACGGCCACGACGAACAGGCAGCCGAAGATCCACGCGCGTCCTCTCATTCGGGTCCTCTCCGCGCTCGAGAGGTCGGTGGGATCCGCCTTCCCATCTCGACCTCCGGTCCATCGGACTTCTCCGCGCGACGCGGAGAAGGGGGTCCATCGTACCAGAGCGCGGGTCGAGAGGCGGTGACCGCTAGGCGCCTTGCGAGGTCTTCCTTTGCTCCCGCCGCTGATCGAACCAGGTCCCGACCGAGAAGGCGACCAGCATCAGGAAGAAGCAGAGGAAGAACCCGGCCACGAAGCCCCGGGTGAACACACGGCCCAGCACCAGGTACTGAGCGCGGTGGGATTCCTCGCCGACCCAGGGAAGCCTGTTGTGGAGGAAGTCGAGCAGGAACGCGGCGATCGCGAGGACGCACGCCGCGATTCCCGGGATCGCGAGGATCAGGGCGATTCGACGATGGCGGCTGTTCACGAATCGCTCCTTCGCGCTCTCGAGCGCCTCCGGTGTCAGTATTCGTCCAGGGCGGCTCCGCGGCCACTGCCAATTTTCGGCCACGGCCCGGGCCGGCCCGACGACGAGAACCGCGACGTTCGCCCCCGCGCGAGCCGCCGACTAGAATACCGGTGCGGGACGAGGCTCCGCGGGGAGAGGACCGATTTGGCCACGGAGCAGGGTTCGATGACGTATCGGCGCCGGCCGACAAGGGTGGTGCACGTCGGCGACGTCGCCGTGGGGGGGCGCCATCCGATCCGCGTCCAGTCCATGACCACCCCCGCGACGACCGACACGGCCGCCACGGTGGCGCAGATCGTGCGCCTCGTGGACGCCGGCTGCGAAATCGTGCGGGTCACGGTGCCGACGTCGGCCGACGCCGACAACCTTCCCGGCATCCGGCGGGAGCTCGCGGCGCGCGGAGTGAGCGTGCCGCTGGTCGCGGACATCCATTTCACCCCGGCGGCGGCCATGAAGGCGGTCGAGCACGTCGAGAAGATCCGGATCAACCCCGGCAATTTCGCGGACAAGAAGCGGTTCGCCCGCCGGGACTACACCGACGCCGAGTACGCCGCGGAGATCGAGCGGATCCGCCGCTCGTTCGTCCCGCTGGTGCGTCGCTGCCGGGAGCTCGGGGTCGCGATGCGCATCGGGACCAATCACGGCTCGCTGTCGGACCGGATCATGAACCGCCACGGCGACACCGCGGAGGGCATGGTCGAGTCCGCCCTCGAATTCGTGCGGATTGCCGAGGATGAGGGATTCCGCGAGCTGGTCCTCTCCATGAAGGCCTCGAACCCGCAGGTCGTCCTCGAGGCCTACAGGCTCTTGGCGGCTCGGATGGACGCCTTTGGCATGGACTACCCGCTGCACCTGGGCGTGACCGAGGCCGGCGACGGCGAGGACGGCCGGGTGAAGTCCGCCATCGGGATCGGCGTCCTCCTGGAGGAAGGGCTCGGCGACACGGTCCGCGTCTCCCTGACGGAGGACCCGGTCGCGGAGATCCCGGTGGCCCGGGCGCTCGTGGCGCCGTTCAATGCGCGGATGGCCGGCGCCTTGGACCGTCGGGACGACGCCGCGGCCGTCTCGACGCCGGCGATCGGCACGGGGTCGCGTCGCGCCGCCCGAGAGGTCGCGATGGGGCCTCGCGCGATCGGAGGAGCGCAGCCGGTCCTCGTCGAGGTGCCGCTCCTCGCCTCCCTTCGCGACGAGGAGGGGATCCGCGGAGAGGCCGAAGGCGAGATCGGCTCGGGGGTGCCCGAGGAGAACCGGGCCGACGTCCTCTCCGCCACGCTGCGTTCCGCCGAGGACGTGGCGCGCTTCGCGCGACTTGCCGGGTGGGTCGCGCTCGCGCGGCCGAAGGTGGCGCTGTCGGCCCGCCTCGACCCGCGGCTCGACGCCGCGGCGGCCATCGAGATCGCCGAGGCGGTTCTCCCACGGGCGGACCGCGTTCACGTCGCACTCCGCGCGAGCGCCGACGCCGGCGGTTCTCCTGCTCTCCATCGGCTGATCGAGGCCGCGCGACGCGCCGGCAAGGCGCTGCTCCTCGAGGCCGGCGCGGCCTCCGGGCGCGCGGAGGACGCGGTCGAGCTCGCCGTCGCCTCCGCGCGGCGCGCCGCCGTCTCGTCGGTGCCGGTCCTGCTCGCGCTCGACCCCGGCCTCGGTCCCCCTCTCCTCCCCGTCCGGCTCCTCGCCGCGCGGCTCGGGGAGGAGAGGATCGACGTGCCGATCGTGCTCATCGACCGGCCTAGGGCGCGGCGAGCGGACCCTCTGCTCGGCCCGTCCGTTTCGCTCGGCGGGCTGCTGTGCGAGGGGACCGGCGACGCCGTCCACGTC
>JAIQFR010000116.1 GCA_020073205.1 Terriglobia bacterium | reverse complement strand
GTCGCGCGTCCTGGACCTGACCGCCTCGCCGCTCTTTGACCGGAGCGGCGCCCCGCTCGGCAGGCTCCTGATCTGCCGCGACGCGTCGCGCGAGAGCGCCGAGGAGCGGCGGCTCGAGGGCGAGGCGGAGAGCCTGCGCGCCGCGCGCTCCGAAGCGGAGGCGTCGTACCGGCGCCTCGCCGTCGCCCACGAAGAGCTCGAGGCCAAGAGCCGTGAGATGGAGCGGCTGAACCGGGAGCTGCGCACGCTGGACCGGATGAAGACCAACCTCCTCGCCAACGTGACGCACGAGCTCCAGACGCCGCTGGTCTCGGTCCGGGGCTACACCGAGATGACCCTGAAGGAGCGTCTGGGCGCGATCAACGAGGAGCAGCGCAAGGGACTCGGCCTCTCCCTCAAGAACATCGACCGGCTGATCTCGATGATCGACAACCTCTTGGCGTTCGCCCGGATGGACCGGGAACCGGCGGAGCTCAGAATCTCGGTGTTCCCCCTGCGCCAGCTCGTCGAGGAGAGCGGCGAGATGCTCCGGGAGAAGCTCGAGGCGCGGCGCATCCGGCTGACGACGACCTTCGACGACCCTGGCGTGGTCGTGAACGCCGACCGGGAGAAGATCCTGCAGGTGTTCCTGAACGTCGTCTCGAACGCGGTGAAGTACAACCGGGACGGGGGAGAGATCGGGGTCGAGGTGCGCAAGGCGAAGCCGGGATTCGCCTCCGTGCAGGTGAAGGACACCGGCATCGGAATCCCCGAGGAAGACCTCGAGCGGATCTTCGACCGCTTCTACCGCGTCGGCGCGGGCGCCGGCGAGGCGCCGGAGGGAACCGGACTCGGCCTTTCGATCGTCCGGAACATCCTCCGGCTGCACGGCTGCTCGATCCGGGCGGAGAGCCAGGTGGGCCGCGGCACGACGTTCACGTTCACGCTCCCCCTCGCGGTGGCCGAGTCCGGGGTAGACGAGGAGCCGGGGTTGGCCGTGGCCTCCCCGGCCCCCCTCGAGAGCGCCCCGCCGCCCGAGCCCCCGGGTCCGCCCGCGCCGGAGCACCGGCCTCCCTCCTCCGGCGACGGCCCCACCCCGCCGCGCCCGCGGTTCCGGATCATCCGTCGCAGCTGACCCCATCCCCGGAGCGCTGCCGCCTCGCCTCGAAGAGCAGCACCGCGGCGGCGGCGCCGACGGAGAGGCTTTCGACCCCCGCGCGCATCGGAACACGCACCCTGCGGTCCACGAGATCGAGCCAATCCGAGGGTAGGCCGGACCCTTCCCCTCCGAGGAAGATCGCGACGGGGTCTCGGAGATCGACGCTAGCGTAGTCGGTGGCCGAGCGCGGGTCCGCCGCGACCAGGAGGATCCCTCGATCCCGGAGGCGCGGGAACAGCTCCGCGCCGCGGCATGCCGCCGCGGGGAGACGGAAGATCGAGCCCGCCGTGGCCCGAACGGCCCTCGGATGATGGAGGTCGGCCCCGGCGCCCGCGATCACGAGGCCGGTGGCGGAGGCCGCGTCGGCGGTGCGAAGCACGGTCCCCAGGTTTCCCGGGTCCTGGACGCCGTGGAGGACCGCGAGGAGCGCGGGGGCCTCGCGCCCGTCGATGGCCTGGTCCAGCGTCACGCGACGCGCCCGGACCACGAGGAGCACCGGCTGCGGCGAGCGGGCGTCCGACAGTCCGTCGAGCGCGGCGTCGGTCGTCTCGATCAAGGGGATCGCGGCCCGCTCGAGATCGCGCCTCAACCTGAGCCCCGCGTCGGAAGCGGAGAGCCTCGGCGAGACCACGGCGGTCTCCACGTCCGCCCCGGCGCGAAGCGCCTCTTCGGCCAGGTGGATCCCCTCGGCGACGAACACCCCCTCGACGTCCCGCGCACGCCGATCTTTCCGGAGCTCGCGAACGCGTCGCAGGGAAGGGTGAGTTCGTCCGATCATTTTCGCGCTCCCAGGTGGATCTCCATGTTAGACTTCGTCGCCGCATCATGGAAAGACGTTCACGGGACGGACTCCTGGTCATGCCCACGCGCATCCTGACGCTGAACCCCGAGGAACCGCGCGCGGACCGATTGCTTCCGGCCTTGGAGGATCTGAGGGCGGGGAGGATCGTGTCGCTTCCCACCGAGACGTTCTACGGCCTGTCCGTCGACCCGTTCGACACCGGCGCGTGTGCGAGGGTCAACGACCTGAAGAAGAAGCCGCGCGGCTCTCCGATGCTGCTCCTGCTGTCCGGCCCGGAGCAGATCGAACGGGTCGCGGGGTCGCTTCCGGAGTCCTTCGGCTCCCTCACGGGGATGTTCTGGCCGGGGCCGCTCAGCCTCGTCGTTCCCGCGGGTCCCGCACTTCCGCAGGAGGTGACCGGCGGGCTCGGTACGGTGGGGGTCCGGGTGCCCGGGCTCGCGCTTCCGCGCCTGCTCGCTGCGGCGTTCGGGCGGCCCATCACCGGGGTGAGCGCGAATCTCATGGGGCATCCGCCTTGCCGGACCGCCGCCGAGGTGGCGGAGGTGTTCCCGGAGGGAGTGTCGACGATCCTCGACGGAGGGCCCAGCACCGGCGGCGCTCCGTCGACGGTGCTCGACCTGACCGGGCCGTTCCCGCGGGTCCTGAGGGAAGGCGCCATCCCGGTCTCCGCCCTCCGGCCATTCCTCTCCGACCTCCGCCGGAGCTGACGGTATATGATAGGGCCGTCGTCGAAGTCGGACAGACGGTCGCCGCGACGTGAGTCGGGGAGGAAAGTCCGAACTCCAGAGGGCAGCGTGCTGGGTAACGCCCAGGCTCGGTGACGGGACGGAAAGTGCAACAGAGAGCAAACCGCCGGTCGCGTGCTCGCCGCGGGCCACCTCGCGTAGCGCGTCACGGCGCGGCCGGTAAGGGTGAAACGGTGCGGTAAGAGCGCACCAGCGCCGGCGGCGACGCCGGCGGCTAGGCAAACCCCACGCGGAGCAAGACCGAATAGGGGAGCGATCGAGGCTGGCCCGGCCGAAGCTCCCGGGTAGGTTGCTGGAGGACGGGGGAGACCCCGCCCCTAGAGGAATGACCGTCGCCTCGCTCGCGAGGCACAGAATTCGGCTTATGGACGACTTCGACGACGCCCACTCCCGCCGAACCGCGGGTGGCCGCGGCCGGCGGGAGAGGGGCACTTGTCCAACGCTCTCCCGAGGAGATCTCGTCGGGGTCGTCTCGCCGGGATTCGCGGTGACTCCGCAGGCGCTCGCTCGAGGTACCGCCGCGCTGACCGAGATGGGGTTCAGCGTGGTCCTCGGGCGCAGCGTCCTCGCGCGGGACGGGTACCTCGCTGGCCGCGACGAGGCGCGCGCCGAGGATCTCAACTCGATGCTCGCCGATCCGGCGGTCCGCGGCGTCTGGTTCGCGCGAGGGGGTTACGGCACCGCGAGGATCCTCGACCGACTGGACTGGGACGCGGCCGCGCGGGATCCGAAGGTGCTGGTCGGCTACAGCGATCTCACCGCGCTGTTCGCGACGGCGACGCGGCGGACGCGCGCCTCGTGTCTCTACGGGCCGGTGGTCGCGGAGCTGGGCGATCCCGCGTCCTTCCACGCCCTCTCGCTGCGGAAGATGCTGGCGGGCGAGGCGATCGACCTTCGAATCCCGCGTCGGGCCGTGCTTCGGCACGGCCGCGCGAAAGGACCGCTCGTGGGCGGAAACCTCACCGTGCTGGCGCACCTGCTGGGCACGCCTCACGCGCCGGCGTTCCGCCGCGCGGTGCTGTTCCTCGAGGAGACCGGCGAAAGCGTGTACCGCCTGGATCGCTTGCTCCAGCACCTTCGGATGTCGGGTGCTCTCGACGGCATCGCGGCCGCCGTGTTCGGCTCGTTCGAGCCCGGAGTCCGGCGAAGGAAGTTCCCGCCGGATCGCCCGGTGCTGGAGCTGGTCCGGGAAGTGTTCATGCCGCTGGGCGTGCCGGTCGCGGTGGGGATCCCGGCGGGCCACCTCCCGGGGAAGTGGACGCTGCCGATCGGCGGCGCGGCGCTCCTCGACACCTCCGCCGGGCGCCTCACGCTCTCGGCCAAAGCGCCGTGACCGACGGGCCGCGCCGGATCCGCCTCGATCTCGCCTACGACGGCACCGGCTTCGCCGGCTGGCAGCTTCAGCCCGGCGAGAGGACCGTGCAGGGCGTGATCGAGGAGGCGCTCTCGCGGCTCGAAAACGGCGCGCTCGCGAGGGTCCGAGGGGCGGGACGGACCGACGCGGGCGTCCACGCGCGGGGACAGGTCGCCGACGCGGAGGTCTCGGTCGCGCTGGACGACGCGCGCCTGCTCCGCGCGCTCCGCTCGATGCTGCCCCGGGACGTGCGACCCGTGAACGTGACGACCGCGGATCCTTCCTTTCACGCCCGGCACGACGCCGTGTCGAAGACCTACCGTTATTTCCTGGACCGCTCCCCGCACGGAGATCCATTCGTGGCGCGCTACGCGCTGCACCACCCGCACCCGATGGACCTCGCGGCGGTCGCGGACGCGCTCCGCCGCCTTCCCGGCCGGCGTGACTGGTCGGGATTCGCGGGAGCCGCATGCCCGCCCGGCGACCGGATACGCCACCTGGCCCGAGCCTCGTGCCTCGAGGTCTCGCCCGATCTCCTCGCGTTCGAGTTCACCGCCGACGGGTTCCTGAACCACATGGTGCGGAACCTCGTCGGCACGATCGTGGAGATCGCCCGCGGGCGCTTCCGCGCGGAGCGCGTCGACGAGATCCTGGCATCGGGGGAGCGCACCCTCGCGGGCCCCACCGCACCCCCTCACGGGCTGTGCCTGGAGAGGGTGGCGTATCGGGGGGAGGGGCTCGGTTAAGGATCTGCCGCTCCGGACTGATCCCTTGCAATTCGACGGGTCATGTTATGGGGGCTGCGATCGACCGCGAGGTCGAGTTCGAGCTCGATGTCGATCGCACCTTCGAGTCAACTGTTCACCTGGAGGTCGCGGCGGAATCCCCTAACGAACCCGTCGAATTGCAAGGGATCCGTCCGGAGCGACTTACTGCTCGTCGAATTACCCCGCCTCCGCCACCCGACACTGGATGTACCATGTCCGCCCTGCCGGGCGGACCGGCCGGAGGGTGGACATGGCATCCGTGGTGGTGACGGGCGGGGCGGGATACGTCGGAAGCCACGTCGTGCGGCGTCTCCTCGGCGCCGGGTGGGACGTGATCGTGATCGACGACCTCTCGGAGGGGCACCGCGCCGCGGTCGGCGACGCGACGCTCGTGGTCGGAGACTTCGGCGACCCCGCCGTCCTCGACCCGCTGCTCCAGGGTGAGAAGGTCGAGTACGTCGTCCACATGGCCGCGTTCTGCCAGGTGGGGGAGTCCGTCATCGATCCGGCCCGCTACTACGAGAACAACGTGGCGAAGAGCCTGCGCCTGCTGGACGTGGCGAGGCGATACGGCGTCAAGGGCCTGGTGTTCTCCAGCTCGGCCGCCGTCTACGGCGATCCGGTGGAGGTGCCGATCACCGAGGAGCACCCGCTCGCTCCCACGAACCCGTACGGCGAGACGAAGCTGGCGTTCGAGAACGCCCTGTCCTGGTTCCACCGCGCCTACGGGACGCGCTACGCGGCGCTCAGGTACTTCAACGCGGCCGGGGCACACCCGGACGGCGACCTCGGCGAGGACCACGAGCCCGAGAGCCACCTGATCCCGCGGCTGCTCACGTCGATCCTCCGCGGGGGGCCGCCGACCCCGATCTTCGGGGAGGACTACCCGACCACCGACGGTACCTGCGTGCGCGACTACATCCACGTCGCGGACCTCGCGGAGGCGCACGTCGCCGCCCTCGAAGCGCTCGAGAAGGGGCGGATCGAGGCCGGCGCGTTCAACCTGGGGAACGGCGAAGGATTCTCGGTGCAGGACGTGATCGACACGGTCGCGAGGGTGACCGGTGAGATGCCCCCCACCGAGACCGCGCCGCGCCGGGGGGGCGACCCGGCGATCCTCGTCGCGTCCGCGAACCGCGCATTGCGGCGGATCGGCTTCGATCCGGCGTTCCCGCGCCTCGAGGAGATCGTCCGCACCGCCTGGGTCTGGCATCGCGACCACCCCGCGGGGTACGGCGATCGCGGGTAGGCGGGCGGCCGACGTCTGCCCGCCATCGCTTGATGGGTCGTCCGCGGGGGATTAAGATTCGGCGTCAGAGCGAGCCGGTTCGCGCCGACGCCGTCGGGGCGCCCGGGGGTGGAAACCATCGTGGCGGAACTCTGGTCGCTGGCCGCGGCGGGAAGCGAGGAGGAAGCGCTGCTCCGGCGCCTCGATTCCGCCCGACTGCCCCGGCACGTCGCCGTCATCATGGACGGGAACGGCCGGTGGGCGCGGAGACGGCACCTGCCGCGGGTGGCCGGCCATCGCGCGGGGATCAAGTCCGTGCGAGAGACCGTCGAGAGCGCGGCCCGGCTCGGCATCGAGGTCCTCACCCTCTACGCGTTCTCCCAGGAGAACTGGAAGCGGCCCCGGTCCGAGGTGAACACCCTCATGGACCTCCTAAAGGAGTACCTGCGCAAGGAGCTCCGCACGCTCATGGAGAACCGGATCCGGTTCTCGGTGATCGGCCGCCCGGCGGACCTCGATCCCCGGATCCAGGACGAGCTGCGGCGGGCCGTGGAGCGGACCGCCGCGAACGGTGGCCTCCGGTTCAATATCGCGCTCTCCTACGGCGGGCGCGCCGAGATCGTGGACGCTTGCCGCGCCATCGTCGCCGAGGGGCTCGAGGCGGGGGCGATCGACGAGGAAGCCTTCGCGGGACGCCTGTACACGGCGGGCCTGCCGGACCCGGACCTCCTCATCCGGACCAGCGGGGAGATGCGGGTCTCCAACTTCCTGCTCTGGCAGATCGCCTACGCGGAGATCCACGTGACGCCCACCCTCTGGCCGGATTTCCGCTTCCGGCATCTCCTCGAGGCGCTGATCGACTACCAGCAGCGCGAACGGCGCTACGGGGGGATCGGCAGCCACGAGCCGTCGCCTTCCGCGGCGGCGGCGCGCGGCTGAGGCTCCCGGAGCGACATGAAGCGGGTTCTAACGGCCGCCGTCCTCATGGCCGTCCTCTGGGTCGTCATCAAGAAGACATCCCCGGCCGCGTTCTTCGCGCTGATGGCGGTGGGGATCGGCTTCGCGGCCTGGGAGTGTTACCGCCTGCTCGAGACCCGCGGGGACCGGCCGTTCAAGCTCCTCGGGATCGCGGCGTCCCTGGCGCTCGCGTGGTCGTTCCTCGAGACAAGACCCGTGTTCTCCCCGACGGTGCCGCTCGTGGCGGCGACCGCCGCCGCGCTCGTGGCGGCGCTGGCGCGCCGCGACACCCCGGAGACCATGCTGAGCACCGCGTCGAGCACCCTGTTCCCCGTCCTGTTCGTCGGGCTGACGCTCGGCACCGTCGTCGGCCTTCGGGCGAGACCGGGGGAGGACGGCACCGACACCTTGCTGCTTCTCCTCGTGTGCGTGATCTGCTCGGACACCGCCGCCTTCTACGTCGGCTCCGCGGTCGGGCGGCGGCCGATGGCCCCCGTGCTGTCGCCGCGGAAGACCTGGGAGGGGGCGGCGGGGGGGCTCCTCGCGAGCATCGGCGGCGCGCTCCTGGCCCACTTCTGGTTCTACCAGCGCCTGACCCTCGGCCACGCGCTCGTCCTCGGGGTGATCGTGTCGGCGGCCGGCGTCCTCGGGGACCTCGCGGAGAGCATGGTCAAGCGGGCCGCCGGCGCGAAGGACTCGTCGGCGCTCCTGCCGGGACACGGCGGCTTCCTGGACCGGGTGGACAGCCTGCTGCTGGCCGGGCCGGCGCTCTACTACTACTATCGGATCTTCCTCGAGGCGTCGCCGTGAAGCGGATCGTGGTCCTAGGCTCGACAGGGTCCATCGGGACCCGCGCCCTCGACGTGGTCGCGTCGTTCCCCGAGGCGTTCCGGGTGATCGCGCTCGGGGCCGGGAGGAACGTGGACCGGGTCGAGGAGCAGGTGCGCCGGTTCGAGCCGAAGCTCGTGGCCGTGGCCGACGATGCGGCGGCCGCGGAGCTCGTCCGCCGCATCGGGGACCGGTGTGCCGTCGTACGGGGTCCGGACGGCCTCGTCGAGGCCGCGCTCCATCCGGAGGCGGACCTCGTCGTCTCGGCCCTCGTGGGGGCCGCGGGACTGCGCTCGACGTGGGCCGCGGTGGACGCCGGGCGCGACGTGGCCCTCGCGAACAAGGAGTCCCTGGTCGTCGCGGGAGAGTTCCTCACCGCCCGCGCGCGCGCGACCGGCGCGTCCATCCTGCCGGTGGACAGCGAGCACAACGCGGTCCACCAGTGTCTCCGGGGGGAGGACCCGAGGGAGGTCCGCCGGCTGTGGCTCACCGGCTCGGGCGGCCCGTTCAGGACCCGCCCTCTGGAGTCGCTCGCGAACGTGACGCCGGCGGAGGCGCTCCGGCACCCGACCTGGAAGATGGGACCGAAGATCACCGTGGATTCCGCGACGCTGATGAACAAGGGACTCGAGGTCATCGAGGCGCACTGGCTCTTCGGGCTCCCGGCCGAGAGGATCCGGGTGGTCATCCACCCGAAGAGCGTCGTACATTCGATGGTCGAGTTCGTGGACGGCTCGTTCAAAGCGCAGCTGGGCGTCACCGACATGCGGCATCCGATCCAATACGCGCTGACCTGGCCGGAGCGGTGGCGGACCTCGCTGCCTCCGTTCGATCCGGTGTCGGCGGGCCCGCTCGAGTTCGAGGCGCCGGACCCCGAGCGGTTCCCGTGCCTCGCCCTGGCCTATCGCGCGCTCGAGCGCGGGGGCGCCGCCCCCGCCGTGCTCAACGCCGCCAACGAGGTGGCCGTCTCTGCCTTCCTCGAGGGGCGCGCGGGCTTCCTCGATCTTCCCGCGATCGTCCGCCAGGCGCTCGACCGGCACGAGAACGAGCCGGCCTCGAGCCTCGAGGACCTGGTCGCGGCGGACGCGAAGGCGCGCGAAACGGCCGCGCTGCTGCTTCCCCTGAGGGCTCGATCGTGACCGGTTTTCTCGAGATCGTCCTGTCGTTCGTCCTCGTGCTCGGCATCCTCGTGTTCGTGCACGAGCTGGGACATTTCCTCTTCGCCCGGCTGTTCCGCGTGGCCGTACCGGTGTTCTCGTTCTTCGGGGTCGGACCCAGGCTGTTGGGCTTCTCGTGGCGCGGGACCGACTTCAGGGTCTCCGCGATCCCCCTGGGCGGCTACGTCCGCCTCGCGGGAGAGGAGGCGGAGGAACGCACCGGCTCCGGCGGCGAGATCCAATCGAAGCCCCGCTGGCAGCGCCTCGTGATCTTCGCCGCCGGCGCGGTGTTCAACCTCATCCTCGCGCTGCTGGTCACCTGGGTCGTGATCTGGGCCTACGGCAAGGACGACCGGCCGTTCGCGAAGACCTTCCCGGTGGTCGCGGAGGTCCGTCCCGGCTCGCCGGCGGCCGCCGCGGGAATCCAGGTGGAAGACCGCGTGGTGAGCATCGGCGGAAAGGACGCGCGGGACCCGCAGACCGAGGGGGACGAGGTGTTTCTGTCTCCCTCCACCTCGAAGCCGGTGGTCGTGGAGCGTGGCAAGGAGCGGCTCGAACTGACCATGAACACCGGATCGGACCCGCGCTACCACCTCGGCGACCCGGGATGGCGCCTGATCGCGGAGAACCCCGGTCAGCCGGTGATCGACATGGTGATGAGCGGCTTTCCGGCGGAGAGAGCGGGCATCGTCCCCGGGGACAGGGTGCTCGGTGCGGACGGCCAGGAGCCGATCGACGAGGTTCGCCTCCGCGCGATCCTCACGGCGAGCGCGGGTCGAGAGGTCGCGCTCAAGATCGGGCGGGACCGGCAGGTCCTGGATCTCAGGGTCACCCCGCGCTCGGACGGGGGGCGCGGCGTCGTGGGGGTCGTGTTCAAGACCTCGGGGCTCGTCCACCTGACCTACGGCCCGCTGGGGGCCGCTGCCGAGTCGGTGCGGGTGAACCTGGAGCTGTCGAAGACCCTCTTCAAGACGCTCCGGAAGCTCGTGCGCCGGGAGATCTCGATGCGCGCGTTCTCCGGGCCGATCGAGATCGCGCGGGTCTCCCGGGAAGCGGTGAAGCGCCTCGAGTCGTTCCTCGCCTTTCTCGCGTTCGTCAGCCTGCAGCTGGGGATCCTCAACCTGCTGCCGATCCCGGTGCTCGACGGCGGCCACCTCCTGATCCTGTGCGTCGAGGGGATCATCCGCCGGGATCTGTCGGAGATCGTGAAGGAGCGGGTCATGCAGGCGGGGCTCGCTTTCCTCCTCCTGTTCTTCGGCGTGATCATCTACTTCGACGTGATCAAGACGTTCTTCTCCTCGTAGAGCCCACCCGATCGCTCGCCCGCGGACGCCGGCGCGTGGCGCGGCGTCCGCCGGCGGACCCTCCTCGGCGCGCGCTCGCGCGCCTGCGCGCTTTTCGGTGTGGCACGTGGATTGCCGTCTTCCGCGATGCCGGTCCGGCGCGCTCGCCGGGCCCGACTCACGGAGGACACGATGCACGTCAACCCCGTTGCCAGCCGTTGCCTCGTCGCCGGGATCCTCTCCATCTTCCTCGTCGCGGCCGCGTCGCCGGCCCGCGCGGCGCCGCCGCCGGCTGCCTCGCGGAGCGCGGCGGCCAAGGCCGTCCCCACAGCACCGGTGGACGTCAACACCGCGTCCGCGGCCCAGCTCGAGACCGTGCCGGGGATCGGCAAGGCGCTCGCGCAGAGGATCGTCGAATTCCGGGAGAAGAACGGCCCGTTCGGCGAGGTCGACGACCTCGTCAAGGTCCGCGGCATCGGCGAGAAGTCGATTCAGCGCCTGAAGCCGTACCTGACCGCCGGTCCGGCGAAGGCACGCTGACCGCCGCCCCGCGCGGCTTAAGCACCGCGCGGGGCGTCCCGTTCCGTCGCGTCCCGCCCCCCTAGGTCCGAGGCCATGCGCACCGACGCCGGCACGACGCTCGCCGAGATCCTCGTGGTGGTCGCGATCCTCGCCGCGGCCGCGATCGTCGCGGTTCCCGCGGGGGCCGACCTGCTGTCGTCCGCGCGAGCCGAGGCGGGCGCCCGGGAGATGGCGACGACCTTCAGCGCGCTCCGGTTCAAGAGCGTCGCGCTCCGGCGTTACCGCGGGCTCCTGTTCGAGCGTCGCGGACGGGACTGGGTGTACTTCGAAGTCGAGGACGGGAACGGCAACGGTCTCAGAACCGCGGAGGTCAGGAGCGGCGTGGACCGGACCGTCTCCGGCCCGCACCGGCTGGAGGACGACGTCGAGAAGGCGACGCCGGGGGTTCCGCCCGGAGGGCCGTTCCCCGAGGTCCCGCCCGGGAGCGCGCGAGTGGACGAGACCTCGGATCCGGTTCAGTTCGGAAGCTCCGACCTGGTCTCGTTCTCGCCGGCGGGGAGCGCGTCGAGCGGCACGCTCTACGTCACCGACCGCAGGAACGGGCTCGCCGCGGTGGTCCTCTACGGGCCGACGGCCCGGGTCAGGGTCTGGCGATTCGATCCGTGGAGGCGCCGGTGGAGCCTCTGACCTCCCCGGGGGCGCTTCGTCCCGCCGGGGTCGAGACCGGTGCGGGCGGAAGACTCGACGCGTTCCGAGCCACCGACGCGTTCGCGCTGGCGGCCGTCCGAGTTTCGAGCGAGCTCGCCCGATCGGATCAAACCGAGCTCGCCCGCGAGATCCTCCGCCTCGTCCTGAGAGGCGGGGGCGCGCTGGTCGCCGCGTCGTGCGCCGAAGCCGGAAGCGCGGGCGAGCGCGTCCTCCTCGAATCGGCGCGCGACCGGCTGTCGGAGTCGCGTTACGCGCTCTACCTCGCGCGGCGGCTCGGGGCGCTGGACCTCCGCAGGTACCGCGCCCTCGCGTCGCAACAGGATGCGGCGCTGCGAGAGCTCGCCGCGCTGCTGATTCGGGCGAGCGGGGTGCGCCGCCCGCCCTGAGACGATCGACGGAATCGAGCTCCGACGGCGCGGGCGGGTCTCCTGCCGAAAGAACCGCGGCGCGACCGGGACCGCGCCGCGGCCCTCCCGCACGGGCCCTCGAGGCCCCTGCGCACCCCCCAACGATCGCCCTGATCCCCTCGCTCTTCACGGACCCGCCCCGCCGTCCCGGAACCCGTGCGCCGCGCGGGTTGAGGGCGCCTGGGGACGATGCTAATCTCCAAGCTCTCGACGGTGGTGGCCGCTCGCCCCCGGGGCGCGGAGTCGGCGTGGGACTCGTCCTCCTGCCCCTTTCGCTCATCGCGTACTTCAACGGGATCTTCCTCGCGTACACGGCGATGGCGAGGAGATCGGGACCGGCGCAGCGGGGCGCCGAGGCGTCGTTCGCCCTCGCCTGGCTGCTCCAGCTGGGCGCCATCGTCTACGAAGGGACCCGGGTCGGCTACTTCCCGCTGACCAGCGCCGGTGGCTTCCTGCTGGTGCTGAGCTGGATCGTCCTCACGCTCTACCTCCTGGTGGCCCTGCGCTGGCGAATCACGCAGGCGGGCCTGATCCTGCCGCCGCTCGGGGCCCTGATGGCGTTGGTGGCGCTCCTGATCCCCGCGCGCGGGGTCGCGCTCCCTCCGGCGCAGCAGAAGGGGTGGTTCGGGTTCCACGTGGGAATCTCGGTTCTGGGGATGGGGGCGCTCTGCGTCGCCTTCGCCATGGCGCTGATCTACCTCATGCAGGACCGCGCGCTCAAGGCCAAGCGCGCTCCGAAACTCATGGAGCGGCTCCCCTCGCTCGCGACCTGCGATCGCATCGGGTACCACGCGGTGCTCTGGGGATTCCCGCTCCTGACCGTGGGGATCGCGACGGGGCAGGTCGTGCTCTGGTCCAAGTACGGGACCGTCTGGATGGGGGGGGCGAAGCAGATCTTCCCGATCCTCGCGTGGGCGGTGCTCGCGGTGCTCCTCTACGCCCGGCTCGTCAGGGGCTTCAGGGGGAGGAAGTCGGCGTACCTGACGATCGCCGGTTTCGCCCTGGGTCTCCTCACCGTGCTCGGGATGACGCGCTGAGCGATGCTGGTCCTCGTCGGCCTCAACCACAGGAGCGCTCCCCTCGCGGTCAGGGAGAAGTTGGGATTCTCCGAGTCGGAGTTGCCGCTGGCGGTGGAGCGGTTGGTGACGGGGGAGGCGGTCGAGGAGGGGATCATCGTCTCCACCTGCAACCGGGTGGAGGTCATCGCCCGGACGAGGGACGGACACTCGGGCGCGGCGGCGGTCAAGGAGTTCCTGGCCCGTGAGCACGGCGTCTCCCTCGACGACGTGGGCAAGTTCACCTACGAGTTCGAGGAGAGCGAGGCGGTCCGCCACCTGTTTCGCGTGGTGTCCGGCCTCGATTCCATGGT
>JAIQFR010000115.1 GCA_020073205.1 Terriglobia bacterium | reverse complement strand
CTCTTCGCGTGCTCGGGTTTCCTGCTCGCTCAGCGCGAGAACGAGAGCTCGGAGCGGCGGGTCGACGGATGGCTCCCGGCGGACGGCTCGCCCCTCGAAACGCAGTTCGACGGGCGCGTCCTCGCCGCCCCAGAACCGTGCTGGGGGGAGCGCCGCCTCCGGATCGAGGGGACGCCCCACCTCCGGCGACCCGTAGGAGGGGCGTGCACGGTGCTCCTGTCCGTGCCGGAGCCCGATCCACCCCGGGCCGGCGGACTCGACGCGCTGCGGCGGGGCGACCGCGTCAGCGTCTGGTGCCGGCTGCGGAGGCCGAGGCGGCCCGGGAATCCCGGCGAGGCCGACCTGCGCCTGGCGCTCCTCGCGCGCGGAATCGACGCGGTCGGCTCGGTGAAGAGCGCCCGGCTGGTCCGGCAGGTGGAGTCGGGCGCGCCGACACCCGCGCGGGCTCTGGACGAGCTCAAGGTGCTCGCGCGCTCCCGCCTCCGGCGGGCCCTCGGAGGCGACGGCGTCGCGACGGCGCTGGTCGGTGCCATGCTCCTGGGCGACCAGGGCATGCTCGGGCGGGACGAGTGGCTGCTCCTCCGCGATTCGGGGCTCGTTCACCTGATCTCCATCAGCGGGCTGCACGTCGGCCTGGCGGTGGCGCTGCTCCTGGCGGGCCTGAGGAGGGTCCGACTGGGCCGGTGGGGCGCTCTCGTGGCCGCCGCGGGATCGCTGATCGCCCTCGCAGCGTTCGTCGGAGCTCAGCCGCCCGTGTTGCGCTCGGTGCTGACCGCGCTGCTCGCCCTCGCGGGGCGCGCAGTGGGGCGCGAGAGCGACCCGTCGAACGCCCTGGCCCTGGCCGCCCTGGCGCTCGCCGCGATGCACCCTTCGTACCTCTGGGACCCGAGCTTCGAGCTGACGTTCGCTGCGACGGCGGGAATCCTGTCCCTCTCCGTCCGGGCCGCTGCCGCTTTCCCGCTGCCGCGGCCCCTCGCGCTCCCGCTCGGCGTGTCGTCCGCGGCTTATCTCGTCACGGCGCCGTTGACGGCCTGGCATTTCGGGCGCCTTTCGCCCGCGGCTCTCCTGTCCAACGTCGCGGCGGCGGCCCTCTGCGGCGCCGTGCTCGTCTCCGGCACGATGGCGATGCTCTTCGTCGGGATCCCCGTTGCGGGGGCGGTCGTCGCGGGGCTCGCGAAAGCCTCGGTCGACGCGACCCTGGCCGTCGCCTCGGTCGCGTCGTCGGCCCCTGGGGCGGCCTTCCGCGTGCCGCCGCCGCCTCTCGCGATCGCAGCGGCGTACGGTGCTCTCCTCGCCGTCGTGATCCGCGGCGGGGCGGGGAGCGGCGCCCGGGAGGCCCGCGCGAGGCGGTGCGCGGCCCTGGGCCTCTCCCTGGCTCTCGTCGTGATCCACACCGGTCCGCCTCCCCCCGGGCCGCGTCCGGTGGCGGAAGTCACCGTGATCGACGTCGGGCAGGGGCAGTCGGTGCTTCTGCAGGGCCCGTCGGGCGGATTCGTGCTGGTCGACGCGGGCGGCACCTCCGGAGGACGCTTCGACGCCGGCGAGCGGGTCGTCGCGCCGGTCCTCGCCCGCCTCGGCTGCCGACGGATCGAGGTTCTCGTCGTGAGCCACGAGCACGACGATCACGCCGGGGGAGCCGAGGCGATCCTCCGCGAATTCGACGTGGGCGAGATGTGGATGGCCCCGGGGTCGCCGCGCGGCGAGCCCATGCGCCGCCTCATGGCGGCCGCGGTGGCGCGAGGCGTCGCGATCGTCGACGCCGGGCGCGGGATGCGACGGGTGCGCGCGGGTCTCTCGATCGAGGTGCTGCATCCGCCGCGGGAGAGCCCCGCTCGAGCGCCGAACGAGCGCTGCCTCGTCCTCAGGGCGGGAACCGAACCCGCGCGCGTCCTGATCCCCGCGGACCTCGAGTCCCCCGAGGAGGAGGCGCTCCTCGCCGCAGTGCCCGAGCCGACGGCCGAGGCGCTGATCGTCGGGCACCACGGCGGGAGTCGCGGCTCCCGCTCCGCTCTCCTCGCCGCGGTCGCTCCGCGCGTCGCGGTGATCTCCGTCGGGATGGCCAACAGGTTCGGCCATCCGGACCCCGGAGTCCTCGCGCGACTCCGCGCGCGCCGGATTCCGGTCTACCGCACCGATCGCGACGGTCAGGTGCGTCTCCGCGGATCCGATCACGGCTTCGAGGTCGAGATCACAGGGAGAGCGGGACCGGAATGAAGCAGATGAGGAAGATCAGCAGGAGCAACGCCAATCCCAGCCGTCGGCCCGGGCCGAGGGGCGTGATCTCGTCCTCGAGCCTCGGGTGGCGATCGCGCATGAGCAGCAGCACCACGCACCACAGCGTGTACGCGGAGAGAGTCCTGTACAGGATCGTCTGAACCGCCACCAGCGCGATCAACGTGACGAGCGTCCCGCGTGCCAAGAGCCGGTGCCACCGCCGCGAGAGAGCGTACACCGCATGGCCGCCGTCGAGCTGGCCGACCGGGAAGAGATTCATCGAGGTGATGAGCATGCCGAACCACCCGGCGATGTAGATCGAGTCGATGCTGAGGTCCGCGCCTCCGAAGAGGAAATGTCCGATGGCGAGCGACAGCAGCGGGGAGCCGAAGGCGGCGGCACCCGGAGGGATTCCCCCGGATACGGGCGTGGCGCGGAGCAATCCCCAAATCAGGATGGGCAGGGCGACCGAGAATCCCGCCAGCGGTCCGGCCGCGGCCACGTCGAACAGCGCCTTGCGGTCGGGAATCACCCCCCGAATCCGGATGACGGCACCGAAGGTGCCGAAGCCGATGCCCGGGATGAAGAAGGGAAGGGTCGCCGGGATTCCGTACCAACGGCACGCCAGGTAGTGCCCCATCTCGTGGCTCGCCAGGATGGCCAGGATGGAGATCGCGTACGGTACCCCCGAGACGAGCACCGTGGGATGGCCCATCACGAATCGGGGGATCATCCAAATCGAGGAGAGGCGGTCGAACGCTCCCTCCCACATCGCGCCCGCGAGCAGGAGGGTCGCGCCGGTCGCCGCGAATAGCGAGAGGTGGAGCAGGGTCCGCTCGCGCCGGGGAGGCACCTCAGGAACGCTCCATGGAGTCGGGGGGATCGGACCCTCCGGCGGAGAAGGGAGCGGCGGGACGGACGAGGGCTCGTGTTCCACGCGGGGTTCCGATCGATCGGGTCGCTGCGCCGTCACGGGCGGATCGGCAGTATAACAGGAGGGGTGTCCGCTGCCGGCGACGGGGCGTAACCGTCGGAGGACGGCCGGGAGGCCGTTTGTCGCGCCTTTACCGCCACGGTGGGCGCGGTACGAAGGTTGCAGGCCGCTCTCGTGGGGTTGCGCCACGGATGCCCCGGGAGGATTCGAGATGAAACGCCAAGTCCTCAGAGCCTCAGGGGCGGTGGCACTCGCCATCGCGCTGGCCGCCTCGGCCCTTCCGTCGGAAGCCGGAAGCGCCGCCCGCTCGCGTCCCCACTCGCAAGGCTCCACGTCCTCGGGGAGGGCGGCGGGGCGAGGGTCCGGCCGGGTCGCGACCCGTGCGCAGGGCCGGGCGACGTACGGGTACGGCCATGGCGGCTTCGGATACCGCCCGTACTCCTGGGACTGGTACTACGGCCCGTGGTGGTCCCTGGGCCTGTGGTGGGGTTGGCCGGGATACTGGGGCGACGGTTGGGGATACGGCCGGCCGGGGTGGTACGCGGGAGGCTACCCGGGTTACGGCGACGAAATCGAAATCGGTCCCGCGATCGTCGAGACCTCGGTCCGGCCGAAAAAGGCTCAGGTCGTTCTCGACGGCGAGCCGATCGGAGAGGCCCGCGACTTCAACGGGACGTGGGACGCGCTGGAGCTGGATCCGGGGCACCACGTGCTCGAGTTCGAGGCCAAGGGCTGCATGACCCTCGAGGTGGGCGTCGACGCGAAGCCGGGCAGGCACTACCGGATCGCCTATGCCCTGCGGGAAGGGGATGGACGGGATCCTCGATCCTACTCGATCGCGTCCCCCGCGCCTCCACGCGCCTCCGCGATGCCCCCGGAGGAAGCGCCGCCGGCGCCGGGCTCCACGAGAGGAGGCGCGGAGACCGGGGTCCACCGGGGCTTCCTGAAGGTCCTCGTGTCGCCTCCCGACGCTGCCGTCTATCTCGACGGGGAATTCCTCGGGCGCGGCGACGAGCTGGCGCGGCTTCACGGAGCGATCCCCGTCGCGGCGGGGGAGCACCGCATTGAGGTGGTCCGTCCCGGGTACCTTAGCCGAACGGAGACCGCGAACGTCGCCGGAGACGATCAGCCGGCGGAGGTCAGAATCGACCTGAAGCGAGAGGGAGGATCAACCCTCTGAACTGAGCGAGCGGAGGTTCTTGCCGGGCTTGAAGCGGATCGTCTTGCCGGGCGGGATGCGGACTTCCCTCCCGGTCCTGGGATTGCGGCCGATCCCCTTCTTGCGGGGTTTCACCTGGAACACTCCGAACCCCCGGAGTTCGATCCGCTCCCCCTGCATCATCGCGTTCTTCATCGCCTCGAAGACCGCCTCGACGGCTTCCACGGCCTTGACTTTCGTGATCTCGGCCTGCTCGGCGACCTTGTTGATGATGTCCGCCTTGATCATCCGAGGGACCTCCACCCGCGAGGGTAGCGCTACTGTACGAATCACGGGGAGGAGTGTCAAGGGGCGCTTGCGCTAAGTCCTCGTTGCGAAGCGATTTAGCGGCGAGCCCCCTTGTCCCGTCGAGCCCCTGCATGCTACGGTTCGCCGGGAGGCCAGGGACTCGACATGCCACCGCCCCTCGTCGCGATCGTCGGCGTTCCCAACGTCGGCAAGAGCACGCTGTTCAACCGACTCGTCGGACGGCGACGCGCGATCGTCACCGACGAGCCGGGCGTGACCCGGGACCGGCTGTACGGCGAAGTCCCGACGGCGGCCGTGCCCTTTCGCCTCGTGGACACCGGCGGGATGAACCCGGCCGGGAATGCGCACCTCGCGCGGGACATCGAGCGGCAGGCGGGCCGGGCCCTCGCCGAAGCGACCGCGGTGCTGTTCGTGGTGGACGCGCGCGCCGGGCCGACCGCCGCGGACCGCGAGGTGGTGGCGATGCTCCGCCGCACCTCGCTCCCGGTGATCCTCGTGGCGAACAAGATCGACGCTCCAGGCCTCGAGCCGCTCCTCGGCGAGCTCCACGAGTTGGGTCTCGGAGACCCCGTGTCCGTGTCGGCCGAGCATGGACTCGGGATCGACGACCTCCTTGCCGCCGTGGAGCGGGCCCTGCTCGACGCCGGTGCGACCCTGGGCGCGGAGGAGGGGAGTGGCGAGGAGGAGGCCGCGACCCCGCCCGTCCGGATCGCCATCGTCGGCCGGCCGAACGTCGGGAAGTCGTCGATCGTGAACCGCCTTCTCGGCAAGGAGCGCGCTCTGGTGAGCGAGATGCCCGGGACGACCCGCGACTCGGTGGACACCCTGCTCGAGGGCGAGGGCGGGCGCTTTCTCCTGATCGACACCGCGGGTCTGAGGCGCCGCGGCAAGGCGCGCGCGGTCGCCGACTCGCTCTCCGAGATCCACGCGCGAAAGAGCATCGAGCGCGCGGACGTCGTGGTCCTGGTGCTCGACGCGGGGGACGGCTTCGTCGCGCAGGACGCTCACATCGCCGGGTACGCGCGGGAGTCGTGGAAGCCGCTGGTCGTCGCGGTGAACAAGTGGGACCGAGTGGAGCGCCGCGAGGAAGCGGCGAAAGCTTGGGAGGCGGACCTCCGCGTGCGCCTGCGATTCGTCGCGGGAGTCCCCGTCGCGTTCGTGAGCGCGCTTTCGGGCCAGCGAGTGCCGCGACTCCTCTCGCTCGTCAACGCGGTCCACCGGCAAGGGGGGGTGCGCGTCCCGACTCCCGCGCTCAACCGCTGGCTCCGCGAGATCGCGACCGCCGAGCGTGCGGCCCCGGCGCGCGGGCGGAGCGTCCGCCTGTTCTACGCCGCGCAGACCGGGGTCCACCCGCCCCGATTCCTGCTGTTCTGCAACGACGCCCGGTACGTTCACTTCTCGCTCCGGCGCCATCTCGAGGGGAGCCTTCGCGAGCGCTTCGGATTCGGCTCCGCGCCGATCCACCTCCGGTTCCGAAGCCGCCGCGAGGGGAAGCACGAGTGAACCCGTCGAGGCCTTCGTGGGCCGCCCTTCTCCTCAAGGCCGTCCGCCATTTCCTGAAGGACGGCTGCCTCGATCACGCGGCCGCCGTGGCGTACTACTCCCTCCTTTCCCTGGCTCCGTTCCTCTACCTCGTCGCGCTCCTGATCCGGTGGATGCTCCCGGGCCACGATCCGACCGGGATCGCGCTCACGAGAGTCTCCGCGTTCGTCCCCCCGGAGCTGGCGCCGACGATCGAGCGGCTAGGCCGCAGCCTGCCGTCGGGGGAGGGGATGGCCGTGGTGGCGATCCCGGCGCTCGTCTGGGTGGCCACCACCGCGCTGACCACGCTCGAGGGGGCGGTGAACGTGGCCTTCGGCACCCTGCCGCGACGGAAGTACTGGCTGTCGAAGCTCAAGGCGTTCGCCGGCGCCTCGGGGGTGACGGTGCTCCTGTTCGGAACGCTCGCCGCCAACCACGCCGCCGCCTGGCTCGACCGGTACCGCACGCGGCTCAAGCTCCCGCCGGTCCTCGGACCGCGCGCCGCCTGGTTCTCCTACGTCGCGCTGCTCGTCGCGGCCTTCGCCACGTTCGCCACGTTCTACAAGCTGCTCCCTCGCGGGAGGATAAGGTGGAGGAGCGCCCTGAGCGCGGCTCTCGTCGCGCTCATCCTGTGGGACATCGCCCGCCGCATCTTCGGGTCGGTGCTGGTGCACTCTCCCACGTTC
The DNA here is from genome assembly GCA_020073205.1 of Terriglobia bacterium. Lineage (NCBI taxonomy): Bacteria > Pseudomonadati > Acidobacteriota > Terriglobia > Terriglobia bacterium. The sequence continues at coordinate 6,502 of JAIQFR010000115.1, read as the reverse complement.
GGCCTTCTCACGGGCACGCTCGCGGGGATCGTCGCGATCCTCCTCTGGGTCTACACGGCCGCCGCGATCTGTCTCTACGGCGCCGAGCTCGCCGCTCTCCTCAACGGCAACCGCTGACGGCGAAGTCGGCTCACGCGAGCCGCGGAAAGCCCGCCCCCCGGTTCCTTGACCCTCTCCGGGGCGGGATATATGTTCAGGACGGCTCGGGCCCGCGAGCCCGAGGTCCGCGAATCGCGGAGGGGGAAGCTCGAGATGGTGCTTTTCAACTACTCCACGCGAGAGCTGACGGCGAAGATCGTCTACTACGGCCCGGGACTCTGCGGGAAGACCACGAACCTGCAGTACATCCACGCCAACCTGCCCGACGGCGTGAAGGGCCGGATGCTATCGCTCGCGACGAAGACCGACCGGACGCTGTTCTTCGATTTCCTCCCGATCGATCTCGGCGACATCCGGGGAATGAAGACGCGGGTTCAGCTGTACACCGTGCCCGGGCAGGTCTTCTACAACGAGACGCGCAAGCTGGTGCTCAAGGGAGCGGACGGGATCGTGTTCGTCGCGGACTCCCAGGAGCCGATGGTGGGAGCGAACGTCGAGTCGTTCCGCAACCTCGAGGAAAACCTCCGCGGCCACGGCATGCGGCTCCAAGAGATGCCCCACGTCATCCAGTTCAACAAGCGGGACCTCCCGAGGCTGGCGAGCATCGAGGACCTGAACTCGTCGATCAACCGCTACAATGCGCCGTTCTACGAGTCCGTGGCCACCACGGGCATCGGGGTGCAGGACACGCTCAAGGCGGTGGTCAAACTGGTCCTTCTGCACCTGACGCGGAAATACGAGACGAAGACGGATCCGCGCACGAGCGTCGCGGTCCCGGAGCGCGCGAAGCCGCCCGCGGCCGCTCCGCTCCCGCGCTCCTCGGAGACCGTGCGGCCGCCGGCGGCCGCCGCGCTCCGGCCCCCCGTCGCGGCACCCGAGCGCCCGGCGGCCCCTCAGCGAGTGAAGCTCGACGCCACCTGGCCCGTCGCCCAGGAGATGCAGCCCCTCCCGATCTCCAGCTTCGACACGCCGCTGTCCCGCGCCGCCGCGGTTCCGACGTCGAGGGTGAGGGAGACCGCCGGCCCGGAGGCCCCGCGCTCGACCGCTCCTCCGCCACCCGATTTCCGCGGCCTCGGGGGACAAGGTCGCGTCGAAGAGGCGAGCGGTCTCTCCTTCGACGCGGAGGAGATCGAGGATCTGGTGGACGAGGTGGGGGAGTTCGGCGAGGCCCCGCTCCCCGCGGACGACATCGACTGGGCTCCGCAGCGGCACGAGAGGGTCGCGGCCCCCGCCCCCGCCGAGGAGATTCCCATCGAGATCGTGGAGGACGAACCCCCGAAGGAGGCCCCGGTCGAGGAGGTCGCGCCGGCGCACGCCGCGAGGGCGTCCGCCCCTCGAGAGCCACAGTTCGAAGTGGACCTGGGTTTCGATCCCGCCTGGCAGCCCGAAGAGACCGAGGCCGTCGAGGACGTCCTGGAGCTCGAGCCGATCCCGCTCGCCCCGGAGCCGCTCGACGCCGCGGAGATCGTGCTGGAACCGATCGAGGCCGCCCCGGCGGAGGCGGTCGATGACGAGGTCGAGCCGTTCCACGAGCCTGCCGCGACCGGTCCCACGGCGGATGTCCTCGAAGAGCTCGAGGCGTTCCCGGAGCTCTGCGAGCCTCCGCCGGAGCCGACGCCGATCCCGGTGCGCGTCGCCGACGCGGTTCCCGCGGAGCCCGAGGCGGAGACCGTGGTCCTCGAGGAGGTCGCCGCAAGCGAGGACCTCTTCCAGGATCCTGAACTCGAGGTCGCACGTCTCGCTCGGGGAGAGGCCCGGGAGATCGTGGTGCCCGTGGAGATCGTCGAGGGTGCGGCCGTGCGCCGGTTCAAGCTCTCGGTCCGGCTGCGGCTCGAGTCCCTCGACTGAACCTCCCCTCGCGTTTCTCCCCGTTCCCGTGGAGAATCGAAGGGTGCCCGGTGTCGGGGGGCACGACCGGGAGCGTATGAGAGCGACGTCGGGCACGAGGGTCTTCTTCGGCGCGGCGGGGATCGTCCTCGCGGCCACGTCCGCGTCCTCGGCCCCGCCCGACCTCTACGAGTGGATCGCGCTCGCGCCCGTGGTCGCCGTCGCGGAGCCGCAGCACGACGCCGGGAAGTTCATGGAGACGCGTCTCGCCAACGTGCTCCGCGGCGGGCTGCCTGAGGGATCCCGGGTGATGATCGACGTCAAGCGGGCGAATCGGGACCGCGAGGACGGACGGCGCGCGCTCCGACTCGAGACGGATCGGCGTTACCTCGTCCTGCTCCGCCGGGACGGGAGCCGGGTGGCCGACGATCTGCCGGTCTTCGGCCTGGTTCGCGGGATCGACGGCGCGAGAGAGCTCCCCGCCGAGGGGTCCGCCGCCGTGCTGGATGCCATCGCCCGTTTCGTCCAGGTGCAGGACCGGAAGGACGAGATCGCGGCGTGGAAGTCCTTCCGGGAGATGCTCGAGGAGACCAACCCGCTCTTCCTCGAGACATCCCTCGACCTGTTCCTCAAGTTCCGCCGCGGGGACCTGACGCTGCTCCCGGTGCTCCGCCCGCTCCTCGACCATCCGCGCCCCGACCTTCGCGTGATGACCGCTCGACTGGTCGGCCAGATCGTGGAACACCACACGGAGGACGAGATCCCGGCCGACGACGGCACCCTGACCGCGCTCTACGGCCTCGCTCGCCGCGACCCGAAGGCCGTGGTCCGCGTCGCCGCCACCGCCGCCGTCGGGGGGATCGCGGGAAACGGCCCCGAGGAGGTTCTCGAGGAGATCGCGCATTCCGACCCGGAGCAATCGGTGCGCTACGAGGCCGAGAAGTCCCTGTACGAGCGACGTGCGGCGCCGCGTCCCGAGGGTCGCGCCCCCGCGACGCGCGAGGGGGTGAAATCCCCCGAGCCCTCGGGCCCGCGTTGACTCCGCGCGGAGCCCTTCCTATGATGGCGCGTGACGAGCGGGGCGGCCCGCGGGACCGCGGAGAAGGCTCGATGGCGACTCACCCCTTCCAGAATTTCATGGTCCGGTACGGTGCAGCGGAGCGGATCTTCACCGAAGGCGACCTGGCGACCACCATGTTCATCGTGCAGGCGGGAAAGGTCCGCCTCTTCCGGATGGTGGACGGACACAAGCGTGTGCACGGGACCATGGAGAAGGGGGATTTCTTCGGCGAGATGTCGATCCTCGAAGGGCTCCCGCGAACCGTCTCCGCGGAGGCGATGGAGGACTCGGAGCTGATCGAGATCAACAGCATGACCTTCGACAAGATGATCAAGGGCAACATCGAGATTGCGATCCGCATGCTGCGGAAGCTCTCGATCCGGTTGCGCGAGGCGGAGCGGCGGATCGAGAGCCTCCAGAGCACGGGCGGGAGGCCGGTGGCCGCCCCGAGGCCGTCTCCCGTCCCGCAGCCCGACCTCGCGAGGGCGGAGGGGAAGGGGCCGCGGCTCGAGGCGGAGGGGGAGGCGGCGGCATTCCCCCTCGAGGGAACGGAGACCCTCGTCGGCCGCTACGACCCGGTCACGGACCTCCGGCCGGATGTGGACCTCACGCAGGTCGACCTGAAACGCAGCGTCTCCCGCCGACACGCTCGGATCTTGAAGACCGGCGACGGCTGGGTCGTCACGGAGGAGGTGGGTGCGCTGAACGGCACGTTCGTCAACGGCACCAAGCTCGTGACGGGAAGGCCGCACCCGCTGGCGGACGGCGACCGGCTTGGCCTCGGCATGGTCAAGCTGCTGTTCCGCGGCTGAGGGACGCCGATGCGCCGGCCGACGGTCCGCCTCCTCTTCGCCGCCGCGATCCTCGCCGCGCGCCCATCCTCCGGATTCGGGAGCGAACGCCTCCCGTTCGATCTCGCCGTGCGGGTCGCCGCGGGCTCGGACGGGGGCTCGGCGAGCCTCGGCGAGGACGCGGCTCGCGCGCTCGTCACCGACTTGAGCGCGAGAGGGTGTTTCCGCGGCGTACGCCTCGCCCCGGACGAGGGCCCGGCGGACGGCGACCTGATCCTCCTGGTGACGCTGTCCGACGTCCGCGAGGACGTCCGCTACGAACAGAGCCTCGCGGAGCGCGCGCAGCCGAGGGACGAGGTGGAGGCCGCCCTCGCGCACGTGGCGCACCTCTCGTTCCACACCGAGCTGAAGCTTGCCGCGATTCCCGGCGGCGCGGTGGTGAAGGCCAGCGAGTTCCGAGTCAGCGGGGAGCGCCGGCCCCGGACCCCGGGGGACGACGCGCGGGAAGGGGTGCGCTCCGACGCGATCCTGAACCTCGCCCGACGGACGCGCGCGGCGATCTGCCGGGGCTCGGCCTCGAGGCTCGAGCGCGCGATCGAGGCGGCCCGAACGGCGCCCTGAGCCCGCTTCCGCGTTGACCCGCCGCGCGCGGCATGTTAGATTTCGCCGCCCGCCGCGCCGGGCGCGGGCGCCGGTCCGGCGCCGCCCCCGGCCGACGCTCCCGGGAAACGCCATGAGCCAACGGTCGCGCGCGCGAATCCTCTCCGGCATGAGGCCGACGGGTCCGCTTCACGTCGGCCACTTGGTCGGTGCGCTCGAGAACTGGGTCTCGCTGCAGTCGTCCCACGAGTGCTACTTCGCCATCGTGGACTGGCACGCGCTGACCACCGACTACGCGTCGCCTGGAGCGATCCGGGGGTACGTGCGCGAGGTCGCGCTGGATTGGCTCGCGGCGGGGATCGACCCGGAGCGAAGCGCGGTGTTCGTGCAGTCGGAGATCAAGGAGCACGCCGAGCTGCACCTCCTCCTGTCGATGATCGTCCCGCTGCCGTGGCTCGAGCGGGTCCCGACCTACAAGGAGCAGCAGGAGCAGCTCAAGGACCGCGATCTCAACACCTACGGCTTCCTCGGCTACCCGCTCCTCCAGGCCGCGGACATCCTCGCGTACAAGGCCAGCTTCGTCCCGGTGGGGGAGGACCAGGTCCCTCACCTGGAGCTCTGCCGGGAGATCGCCCGGCGCTTCAACCACCTCTACGGCACGTTGTTTCCGGAGCCGCAGGCGATCCTGACGCCGACCCCGCGACTTCCGGGGACCGACGGAAGGAAGATGTCGAAGTCCTACGGGAACGCGATCTTCCTCTCCGACACGGCGGATGCGATCGCGGTGAAGATCGACTCGATGCTCACCGATCCGCAGCGCACCCACCGCCACATCCCCGGCAACCCCGAGATCTGCCCGGTGTTCGACCACCACAAGGAGTTCTCCTCGAAGGACCAGGTGATCTGGGCGGACCAGGGATGCCGCACCGCCGGCATCGGGTGCCGGGACTGCAAGCGGGTCCTGAAGGAGACGCTGACCGCGCGCCTCGCGCCGATCGCGGAGCATCGTGCCCGGCTCGCGGCCGATCCCGGGGCCGTGGACGCCGCGCTCCGGAACGGCGCGGAACGGGCCCGGGCCGCGGCCGCGGCGACCCTGGCCGAGGCGCGCTCGGCCGTCGGCATCGGCTGATGGGCGAGGCGCGCGACGGGGCACCCGGGGCGCGAGACGTCTCGTCGAGCGACGACTCCGTCCGCGTGAAGGTCGGCGGCTTCGAGGGGCCGCTCGATCTCCTGCTGCACCTCGTACGGATCAACGAGGTGGACATCGCGGACATCCCCATCGTGGAGATCACCGCGCAGTACAACGCCTACCTCGACCTTCTGAGGGAGCTGAACCTCGAGGTCGCGGGCGAGTACGTGGTGATGGCGGCGACCCTCATGCACATCAAGTCCAGGATGCTCCTGCCCGCGGATCCGATGGCCGAGGGAGAGGAGAGAGAGGATCCACGCGCCGAGCTGACGCAGCAGCTGATCGACTACCGCCGATTCAAGCAGGCGGCGGAGAACCTGCAGGCGATCGACAGCATCAGGAGCTTGATCTGGACCCGCGAGGGCTCCGTCCCGCCGCAATTCGCCGGCGAGGAGCTGGTCGTCGCGGACCTGTACGACCTCATCTCCGCCTTCCGCAAGCTGCTCGGGCGACTGGACGACGAGGCCAGGCTCCGTCTCGCGAGGGACGACGTCTCCGTCGCCGACAAGATCGGATGGCTCGCCGATCTCCTCGAGGGCGCGGGGTCGGTGAACCTCATGACCCTGTTCGAGGAGATCCCGGACAGGATCCACCGGATCGCGACCTTCCTCGCGGTCCTCGAGATGGTTCGGCTGCAGATGATCGTCGCGTTCCAGCGCCGCCTGCTGGACGAGATCTGGATCGCCTCCCGCGAGCCCGGCTTCTTGGGCGAAGGCGGAGAGGCATCGAGACGAGGATAGGCGACAACGTCGACGCTCGTCACCGTCGTCGGCGGTGGCGCAGCGCGACGAGGGTCCCCAAGGCGATCGCCACGGCCGCGCCCGCGCCGACCCACCGCGCGGCGGCCGAACGAGCAGGCTTTTTCGGCGCGATCTCCATCTGCACGGAGCGATGCGCCGCGTCGAGCACGGCCTGCTTCGTCCGCGGCCCGGCCAC
>JAIQFR010000114.1 GCA_020073205.1 Terriglobia bacterium | reverse complement strand
GGCCTGGCTGGGAGATTCCAGCCAACGGAAGCAGCAGGCTGCCCACGATCAGAGTCTTGAGCATATCCAATATGGCGCCGTTACCTGGTCTTGGAACAAGTACAAACCAACGGCCGATTGTTCCCCGGCACGGACTGCCCTGCAGGCCCCAGGGAAGCTTTCTCAACCGTCGACCTTGCGCCAAACGAACGGCTCACTCCGATTGTGGCGACTGCCGCGTGCAGATGCCCATTTCGCCCCTCGACCGAGTGTGCCAGGGTGATGAACATCTGCCACGATGGCGTAATCGCGAACGACGTCCCGCCGCCAACATCAAGAACGCTCGCCTTGGCTATTTGGTCGTGGTGAGTCCACTGATCGCCCGAGAGGCCTGCATGAAACAGGCTAAAGTTGAGTTCAAGCCCGCTGTGCGTGTACATCCCTTGCCCTGTGGCTAGAAGCGAGAGTCGCCGAGTCAGGAAGTAACCGAGTTGGAATTCGACGTTGCTGCGATTCGGGGCAATGCCCAGAACGCGTTCGACAAATGCGTAGGAATACTGGGCCTGCATGAAGGCGTTGGGAATCAATGGGGCGAGCCGGCGTCCAAAGTTTGTGCCAAAGTGAAACTCGCGCTGGTCGCGCCCAGCCGCGGAGTGCGCAAAATACGTGTAGCTGTTGCTGGGAATGACTACTCTGAAAAAAGGAGTCAGAACTACTCCACGTTTCGTCAGATTGAAGCGGACGTCGGTCGTGAAATCCTGAAAGGTGGAGTGATAGGTTCCGTCGTCCATGGGTAGCTGGTGCGGCTTCGGGCCATAATATCTTGCAGTAATATACGGCACCGCGACTCGCACGGCCAGTTTGCCGGTGAGAGAGTAGTCCACATCAAGGGTCAGAGCATGCGAGAGGATGTGGCCGATATCGTGTGCATCGCTGTTCTCGTAGACGTGATCAGCGACATAGAGGTTCTGATAACTCAATGAAACTGTTCCCTCACCTTTAGGGAACAGCCACGCCTGTGCGGAGACGGGTGAAGGGATCACCAGGACTGCGCAAAGCAGCCGCGACGCCACATCGAGAAAGTTAAACGGCCGGCACACCGCGCGGACCGCCTTTCTCGCCCACTACGGCAGCTCCTTTTTCGAACGCGCTTTCAGCGTGAACGCCATGGCTCGATCGATCGCCGAGAGGTAGTGGCCGGGAGAATTCGGCGCCGTCAGGACGCAGTGAAACTTCTTCTCCGCCTCCGCAGCCGCAGATTTGCTGGACTGAAAAACGACTGGCAATACCACCGGTTTGGAAGGAACCGACTGCGCGTGCCGTTCCAGGCTGTCGGCGTCCCCGGCGTCCACTAACAGAAGGTCGTATTTTTGGGCCCGCAGCACTTCGTCCAACCTGGCGGGGTCGTCCAAAGAGTAGAACGTCAGGCCCACCCGCTTTCCAGCGGATTGCCGCTCCAACTCTTTTACCACTCCCGCAACCAGTGAGTTCCGAGGTGTGTAGGCCAGGATCGAAGCCGGGCGCGGACTCTCATTGACCTGGCGGAAACGGAGGTTTCCGAGACTCAGCACCAGCTTGTCGCCGCACGCGAACGAAGCCGTTGAAACGAGCCCCCAGACCGCCAGTAAGAGCGCGGCATCCAACGGTTTTCGCATGATTTTCCCCACTGCAGCGACTACACGGCCGGACGAGAGTGCGGATTCATTATCCGCTGAAGCACCGGGTGTGTCAAGTAAAACTCGCATTTCCATATGATCCGCCCAAGCTGCAAAACGCCTGAAGAGACTGGCTATGGGAGACGCCTCTACCGAGCGGGTCGCCCGAAGTCCGGTGTGAATGTTCAGGCGGCAGGAATCTAAAGCAGCCCGACCCGCCGAATGAGATCCTGGAACCTTGGTTCCTGGCGCAGGCTGTCGAATCTCGGATCAACTTCGAGCCACGCCATCATGGGAGAGTGCTGCTCGAAGGCCTTTTCCAGCCATGCAAGAGCTTCGTCCTTTTCGCCCATGCCGACATAAATCAGCGCAAAGTGATGGGCCGCAATAGGAACCGTCTTCGCTGTGCTCAGCAATCGGTCCAGGATCTTGCGCGCCTCGTCTTTCCTGCCTGTTATCCCATAGATGAATGCGATTTCCGGGGAAAGGCTCGGATCTTCCCCGTAGAGAGCGATGCTCTTTCGAATCTCTTCCATGCCTTTGTCATGCATCCCCTTATAAACGTAAGCCCACCCGAGTGAATCTCGCGGAGCGGCCTGATTGGGATAGAGTTCGAGCGTCTTCTGATATTGTTCGATGGCCGCGTCGTATTGACGCGCGCTCAAGTGCGCATCCGCCAGTTCTTCGTTGGTTAGCGGTGAAAGCGGGTCCAATTCGAGGGAGCCGGAAGAACAGCTGCTGATGCGACATCTCGAGGGAGAAGATCCCGACGGTCTTCCCCTGGCGGAGCGAGGCATGCGAGGCGATGTTGAGGGCCAGCGTCGTCTTTCCCATGGCGGGGCGCGCGGCCAGGATGATCAGGTCCGCGGGCTGCAGTCCGGCGGTCAGCTCGTCGAGATACGAGAAGCCCGTCGGGATCCCGGTGATGAGCTCCCGGCGCTTGGTCAGCTCGTCGATGACCGCGAACCCCTTTTCCGCCACCAGCTTGATCGGGAGGAAACCGGAGCGCAGCCGGTCCTCGGCGATCCTGAAGATGGCCTTTTCCGCTTCGTCGAGGAGATCGTCGGTTCCCCCGGCGGGCCGGAACGCGGATTCGAGGATCTGCTGCGCGGACCGCGCAAGCTCCCGCCGGACCGCGGCCTCGCGCACGATGCGCGCGTAGTGCTCGACGTGGGTGGAGCGCGGGACGCCGTCGAGGAGGCCCGAGAGATACGCCGCCCCGCCGCAGGCTTCGAGATCTCCCGCCCGTTCCATCTCCGCTCGAAGGGTCACGAGGTCCAGCGCCGCCCCCGCCTCCGCGAGTGCAAGGAGGCTGCGGAAGATCTTGCGGTGGCGTGGAACGTAGAAGAACTCCGGCCTCAGCAGCTCCTGGACCCGGTGGAGCTGCTGATTGTCCAGGAGCACCGCGCCGAGAACGGATCGCTCCGCCTCGTCGGAGTGCGGAAGGGCATCGGCTGCGAGGTCCGAGGTCATCGTCCGTGGAATGGGCCGCCGACCGTGCGGGGCCGCGCGGATGTTAGCACGGGAGCGCGCCGCTCGGCCCGCGGTCGCCAACGATGCTACTCTCTCGTCTTTCCGGAGGCGCGGGACCCGCCCGCGCTGGGAGGCGTGGGATGCGTCGAACCGGGCACGGGCTCCCTTGGGTGCCGGCCGCGCTGGCCTTCGTGGCGCTGGGGGTCGCGGCGCCTGCCGCCGAGCGCCCCAAAGTGGTCGTCCTCGGGTTCGACGGCGCCGACAGCCGGCTGGTCGAGGAATGGGTGAAACAAGGAGCGCTTCCGAACCTCGCGAGGCTGCAGGAGGAGGGGACGTACGCTCCGCTCGAGCCCACCAACCCACCGCAGACGCCGGTGTCCTGGTCGTCGTTCGCCACGGGCACCAACCCAGGGAAGACGGAGATCTTCGACTTTCTCAAGCGGAACCCGAAGGACTACCTCCCCGACTTCGCGATGAACAGCGAGAGCCGGCGCACGCTCCTCTTCGGTGAGCGGAACGGGCTCGGGCTCGGACTTCTCGTAGGATGCCTCGTGCTGCTGCTCGCGCTGGGCGTGCTGCTGTTCACGAAGGTCACCTGGACCACCCGCGTCCTCGTCGGGCTGCTTTTCGGGATCGCGGCCGGTCTCCCGGTGGGGTTCGTGGCAAAGCGGTTCCTGCCCGCGGAGATGCCCACCGCCGTGAACAACCGCAAGGGGCGCACGATGTGGGAGCTCGCCTCCGAGGCGGGGCTCAAGGTGCAGGTCATCCGGGTCCCCGCGACGTTCCCCGCGGAGAAGGTCGGGCACGGGCACATGCTCTCTGGTCTGGGGGTGCCCGACATGCGCGGACGGGTCGGCACCCCGTCTTTCTACACGTCGAATCCGGAGTTCCGCCCCGGCGACAACGAGTTCAGCCTCGAGTTGATCCGGCTCCCGGGGCGGCGTGGCAGGATCGAGACCAGCCTCATCGGCCCGTTCAACAAGCCTTTCTATGACTACGTCGTGGACCGGAAGACCGCGGGTACCGGACCCGTCGAGCGGGCGGAAGCGCGGCGACGCGTGCGCCAGGATCTCGACGACGCCGGCGTGCGCCGCCGGATCGACCTGCCGATGGTCCTGGACGTGACGGACGGCGCGTGCGCGATCACCGTGGCGGGTCAAACGAAGACGCTTAGGGTCGGGGACTGGAGCGACTGGTTCACGTTCGACTTTCCGGTCAACTGGGTCATCGACGCCGCGGCCCCACTCAGGGGGATCGGACGATTCAAGCTCCTCAGGCTCGATCCCGACGTGGAGCTCTACCTTTCCCCGGTCAACTTCCATCCGTGCTGCCATCCCGTGGCGTTCTCTTGGCCACCTTCCTATTCGGAGGACCTCTTCAAGCGTTTCGGCCTTTACAAGACCATCGGCTGGCCCGAGGACACTTGGTCGCTCCCCTCCGGGATCGGCGACGAGAGCCTGTTCCTCGAGGACATGTACTTCACCGTGGACAAGGACGAGGAGATCCTGAAGGGGCTACTCGGAGACCACAGGGACGATCTCTACGTCCAGATCTTCTACTTCACCGATCGAATCGGGCACCTCTTCTGGCAGTTCCTCGACCCCGGGCATCCACTTTACGACCCGAAGAAGGCCGCGAGGTACGAGCCCGAGGTGCTGAAGGCGTACCGGAGGATGGACGAGATGATCGGTAAGGCGCGGGAGCTGGCGGGGAAGGACGCGCTGTTCATCGTCTGCTCGGACCACGGGTTCTCGTCGTTCCGGCGGGGGGTCAACTACAACACCTGGCTCGTACGAAACGGCTTCATGACGCTCAAGGGACAGAACGAAACCACGAATCTCGCGAAGCTGTTCGACACCCGAGACCTGTTCGCCAGCGTCGACTGGTCGCGCACCAAGGCGTACGCGCTCGGTCTCGGGAGCATCTACGTGAACCTGTCGGGCCGGGAGCGCGACGGCATCGTGATGCCCGGCGAGGAGTACGAGAAGGTCCGCCGCGACATCAAGCACGGCCTCGAAACGATGGTCGACGAGACCACGGGGCAGCATCCCGTGACGCGGGTTTGGACGCGCGAGGAGATGTACACCGGCTTCAATCCGGACCTGATTCCCGATCTGAGGGCCGGGAGCAACCTGAACTACAGGGTCTCCTGGCAGACGAGCCTCGGCGGCGTCCCCCCGGATCTCATCGAGGACAACCGGAAGGCGTGGTCGGGCGATCACTGCTCCAACGATCCCGAACTCGTCCGGGGCATTTTCTTCTGCAATCGGAAGATCAACACCCCCGCGCCGCGGATGGTCGACATCATGCCGACCGTCCTCAAGGCCTTGGGGGTTCCGATTCCGCCCGAGGTCGATGGCCGAGCTCTCTTCTGATCGTCCGCGCCCACGGCTCGCGTGGGCCCTCGCGGCCGCGCTCCTCGCGGCGACCGCCCTGGGGAGAGGCGCGCCTTCCCGCCCCGCCGAGGAGCGCGTCGATCGCCTGGCCGTGCTCCAGGACGAGATCGTCCGTCTCCGCGCGGAGATGGGAACCCTCGGAGTGCGGGAGAAAGGACTCCTCGGCGAGGTGGCACATCTCGGCGCCGTCCTGAACCTCCGCGCGCGCGAGGCCCAGTGGGCTTCGCTGAAGCTCGACGGGGTGCGGGCGGGCCTCGCGGAGCGCAGGGCTCGGATCGCCGCCCTCGATGCGGCGCAGTCGTCGCGTCGAAGGGCGCTTGCGGCGAGGGTCCGCGAGATCTACGAGCGTGGCGCCGACGTCGAGGCGCGGCGGCTCCTCGGGGGAGGCAGCGTGGAGGCCTACCTGGAGGGGCTACACTACGCGTCCTTCCTGAGCCAGCGCGACGCGAAGCTCCTCGAAGGCTGGCGCGAAGACGGGCGGCGGCTCCGCGAGGAGTCCGGGGCGATGGCCGAGGAAGAGCGAGGACTCGAGCGTGTCCGGACCGCGGCGACGAGCGCCGCCGCGGAATTCGAGAAGAGCCGCGCGGATCGCGCGCGCCTCCTCGAGGGAATCCAGGCCGACCGCGCGAAGCACCAGGAGGCGATCGAGGAACTGGAGCGCGCCGCCCGCGAGCTGGGCAAGCTCGTCGAGGCGGTCGGCGGCGAGGCGCATGGGCCGGTGCTGGACGTGCGGAAGTTCTTCGGCCTCCTCGACTGGCCGGCGGATGGCCCGATATCCGCCGCCTACGGCGACTCGGTCCACCCGCGATTTCACACGGTCGTCCGGCACCCGGGTCTCGACATCGACTCTCCCGAGGGGGCGAGCTTCCGTGCGGTCTTCGACGGCCGGGTGGTCTTCGCATCCTGGCTGCACGGGTACGGCCTGACGGCGATCGTCGACCATGGCAACGACTTCGTCTCGGTCTACGCCCACGCATCCATCCTGCTCGTCGCGCCGGGAGACGACGTGACGCGCGGGCAGGTCCTGGGACGCGTCGGGGACACGGGCTCGCTGCGGGGCGCCTACCTCTACTTCGAGACGAGGAACAAGGGCAAGCCGGTGGACCCGCTTGCTTGGCTCCGCCGCAGATGATCCCCGGCTTGCCAAGGTCCGATGCTAAGTGTAGGTTGTGATTGGGCCGTTCGACGGGGGAGCGGGGAAGGGAAGGACTCGCGGATGTCCAAGGGTCGCATGGCGCTGCTGGGGGTCTCCGGGCTCCTCGTCCTGATGCTGCTGGGCGGGGGGGTCCTCGCGCGGGTGGCGCCGGCGGAGGGGACCTATCGGCAGGTGGTTCTCTTCTCGGAGGTCTTTTCGCTGGTCCTCGACAACTACGTCGACGCGGTGGCACCTGAAGGCCTCCTCAAGGGAGCTCTCGACGGGATGCTGGAGGGGCTCGACGCACAGGGGGCCTACCTTTCTCCCGAGGAAGTCGTCCGCTGGAAAGAGGCGAAGGGCCTCGGCGCCGCCGATCCGGGGGTGACCGTCGTCAAGGCGTACGGCGCCCTCCAGGTGGCCGCGGTGGTGCCGGGCTCTCCGGCCGAGACCGCGGGAATCGGTCGAGGCGACCAGATCCGCCGGATCGAAGGCCGATCGCTTCGCGACCTCTCGGTGGAGCAGTCCCTGAGGATGCTGCGCGGCGAGCCCGGGTCATCGGTCCGGCTCACGATCCTGCACACGCGGGACGCGTTCAAGCGCGAGGAGCTCACGCTCCGCCGGGCGTTGCGCACCGACCGCCCCGAGAGGCTCGAGGTCCGGGACGGCATCGGCGTGTTGACGGTCAGTGATCTGCGAAGGGTATCGCCCGAAGCCTTGGCCGCCGATCTCAAGGGCGCGCGGGAGCGCGGCGTCGACAAGCTCCTCATCGACCTCCGTTACGTCGCGGACGCAAGCCCGCGGGACGTCCTCGGCGTGGCGGGGCTGTTCGCGCCGGGAGATCTGCTGATCCTCAAGGAGCGCGGTGGGCGCGCGGTCGAGACCCTGAAAGCGGGTGGCTCCGGCAACGTCTGGAGCGGCGCCTTGGGCGTTCTCGTCAACGGCGGGACCGCGGGAGGAGCCGAGGCGCTCGCGGAGGTCCTCCATTCCCGAAGGAAGGCGACGGTCTACGGCGAGCCGACCTACGGTCTCGGGGCGGAGCCCAAGCTGTTCGAGCTGCCCGACGGGTCGGGCCTTCTCGTTTCGGCCCTGCTCTGGGAGACCGCCGGCGGACGGGGATGGAACGGCGACGGCGTGACGCCGGACAAGATGCTGCGGCCCGCCGGCAAGCCCGAGGACGCGGACGAGGACCAGCTCAAACGGGCGCTCGAGGATTTCCGCGCCGCGCAATCGGCGGAGCCGCTCAGGAAGGCCGCCTGACCGCTCGTGCGCCGCGGGCGGGCGCGATCGAAGCGGGGCTCTCGTGATCTCCACGGTCCTGATCCTCGCTCTCGCGGCGGCGACGGCCGGCGCGGAGACGGCGGTTCCCCCGACGGCGTCGGCCGACGCGGCGGCGTCGCGCGGCGATGCCTACTACCACTTGATGAAGGCCCGGCTCGCGGCCGGCCGGAACCGACTGTCGGACGCGCTGGGCGAGATCCGCGCGGCGACCGGAATGGTGCCGCAGTCGGCGGGCGTGCGCGCGGAAGCGGCCTCGCTGCTGCTGGCGCTCGGGCGCGCCGCGGAGGCGGAGCGGCTCGCGCGCCAGGCGATCGAGATCGATCCCGGCGAGACCGCCGCCCTCAGGGTGCTCGCCGATCTCGCCGCGCGCCGAGCGCTCGCGGGGGATCCCGACCCGGCGTCCCGGAACGAGGCGATCCGGCTGTACGAGGTGCTCGCGCGGTCGCAAGACGCCGAGGACGATCTGTTTCCGATCCTGGCTCGGCTCAAGCTGATGGCCGGGGACTCGGCGGGCGCGGCGGAGGCGGCGAGGGCCCTGGCGTCCCGCCGGCCCGGCGATGCATCGGCCGCGAGGCTTCTGGCGCAGTACCTCGACCGCGACGGGAAGAAGGGCGACGCGGTGCGTGGTCTCGCGTCCTTCATCGCCGCGAATCCGGGCGTGGAGGAGCTGATACCCCTGCTCGGGGACCTCGCGAGGGAAGCGGGAGAATGGGAATCGGTCGAGGCGGCCTGCTCGAAGGTCCTCGAGTCGCCGCCCGAGCGTCCGTCGGCGCGGGCGCTCAGGGGCGAGGCGCTGCTCCACCTCGGCCGTGGCCGGGAGGCGATCGCCGAGCTCGAAAAGGTGCGCGCCGCCGCGCCGGAGAACCGGCTGGTGCTGTTCCAACTCGCGACCGCGTACGGCGACGTTGGCCGGTTGACCGAGGCCGCCGGTCTCCTGCGCGACTTGGCCAGGGACCTGCCGGATCAGGTGGGCGTCCGCCTGTTTCTCGGCGAGATCCTCTCGCGGCAAGGGGATCTCGACGGCGCGATCGAGTCGTTTCAGGCGGCGCTCCGCTCCGTCGCCGCGGACGAGCCGGATGTCTCCGAGCGCCGTGACGGGATCCGCCGGCGGATCGCGATGATGTGGCTCGCACGGCAGAAGACCGACGAGGCGGCCAAGGCGCTCGGGGCGCTCGAAAAGGCGGACGAGCCGTCGTCCCTGGAGCTTCGCGCGAGGTTGGCGCTGGAGACGTCGGACTGGAAAGGCGCCGCCGCTCTGGCCCGCCAGCTCCGGGAGAAGGGGGAGGTCGGCGCCGCTGCGGCACTCGAGGGGGAAACGCTCGTCAGGTCCGGAAGAGCGGAGAAGGCCCAGGCGAAGTTCGAAGAGGCCGCCCGTGCGCTCGGTTCAGGGACCTGGGTGCGAGCCGCGGAGGCGTACCGCTCCGCGGGGCACGAGGAGGAAGGGGAGAAGTTGCTGCGAGGCTGGACCCGAAAGGAGCCCGGAAGCGGGGAGGCTCACTTCGCCCTCGGCGCCTTCCTGGAGCGGGAGAAGAAGTACGACGAGGCGGACGGCGAGTTGGGTGAGGCGATCCGCCTTGACCCCAAGGACCCTGTCGCGCTCAACTACCTCGGTTACAGTCTCGCCGAGCGCGGCCGCCGCCTGGACGACGCGCTGGGCTTCGTGAGGAGCGCTCTCGAGGCCGATCCCTGGAACGCGGCGTACCTGGACTCGCTGGGCTGGGTGCTCTTCCGCATGGGGCGTTTCTCGGAGGCACGCGATCCGCTGGAACGCGCGGCCACGGAGTTTCCGCGCGACGCGACGGTCCTCGAGCACCTCGGCGATCTCTACGAGCGTATCGGCGAGCGCGATCGCGCGGTGTCCTTCTGGCACCGCGCACTGGACAACGGATCCCCCAACTCCGACGCGCTGAACACCAAGATCGCCCGGGCTGCCGCGGAGCCGGGCAGGGAACCCGGCCAGCCCCAGGACCCAAGCGACCCGTCGCGCAAGGCCCCTCCGGCTGCCCTGCCCGGGCCTCGATGAGGGTGAGGGCGGCGGCCGCCGCGACGGCCGCCGTGACGCTGCTCTTCTCATCGGCCTGCCACGAGCGACGCGGCCCGCTGCCGCCGGGAGGCGAGCCGATGGCGGTCGGCACCTACCGCGGCTCCGTCGACGCCGGCGACGGGAAGTCGCGGCGCTTCCGGTTGTTGCTCTGGGCGGCGGCGCCGGATCGCATCCACGCGGAGTTTCTCCCGCCCGTCGGAGGGCCCGCGGTGATCATCGACGGAGGCGGCGGACGTCTCGCGGTCACCCTGGTGCGCGAGCGGACGGCCTACGTCGGCGTCGCGTCTCCCGCCGCGATCGGGGCGGTGGCGGGAGTCGCGGTCCCTCTCGAGGACCTGGTTCGATGGATCGTCTCGGGGCCGGAGCCGGCTCCCGCGGAGATCGTCGTGAGGCGCCAGCCGGAGTGGGGCCCCGGACTTCCGCGGGCCCTTGAGATCCGCTCGGGCGCGCGTCGCCTCGTGATCGAGCGGCGGCGTCTCGAGAGCGGCGTCGCGCTGGCCTCGGGGACGGGTACCGGCGCTGTGCCGGCGGGCGTCGTCGAGCGGCCGATCGAGGAGCTCGACGGAGCGATCGCGGCCGGGGAGGAGACCCGACGGCCGGAGAGGCCATGAGTCTCCTGGATCTGCGCCTCGAAGCGCAATGTCCCGCGAAGGTCAATCTCGCCCTGAGCGTGCTGGGCGTTCGAGCCGATGGATACCACGAGATCCGCACCGTGTTCCAGGCGGTCGATCTCGCGGACACGCTCGTCGTTCGGCCCTCGCGAGACCTCACGCTGTCGTGCGAGGCCGTCGGCGTCCCCCGCGACGCGTCGAATCTCGTCGTGCGCGCCGCTCGATTGCTGGCCGAGCGTTGCGGGGTCCGCGCCGGCGCCGCCATCGCGCTCACGAAGCGGATCCCGGTCGGGGGAGGCATGGGCGGCGGCAGCTCGGATGCCGCCGGAGCGCTCGTGGCGCTCTCCGCGCTGTGGGGCCTCGGTCTCGGGGTCGAGGATCTCGAACCGCTCGCGGCGCGGGTGGGGGCCGACGTGCCGTTCTTCCTCCACGGAGGGACGGCGGTCGGGGATGAACGCGGGGATCGGATCGCCCCCATGCCGTTCGCCGGCCCGCTCCGGCTCCTTCTCGCGGTTCCACCCTTCGGGATCCCCGCCGCCGAGGCCTACGCATGGGCGGACGCCCATTTGACACTCGCTCCGAAGGATGTTAGCGTGGAGCCCGCGGCGGCTGGTAAAGTGTCGCCAGGAAAAGACTTCCGCTGGGGAGTCAACGATCTCGAGGCGGGGGTCTTCGAGCGGTTTCCCGGTCTTCTGGCAATGAGGGACGGCTTGCTCCGGGGAGGGGCCTCGATCGCCCTCTTGAGCGGGAGCGGGTCGACGGTATTCGGGGTGTTCGATGATTCCGGTTCGCTGCAGCGGGCTGCCGAGAACCTGGCGACGCGCTTTCCGGGATGGAGGCTCCTCCCGGCGCGCGGCGTCCCGGATGCGGCGCGCGTTGTGGCGGCCGGTGGGCCCGTTTGAGGCCGACGGAAGGGAGCCTTCAGCATGGAGATCACCGAGGTCCGGGTTTTCGCCGTGAACGAAGAGAAGCTCAAGGCATTCGCCTCGATCATATTCGACGACTGTTTCGTGGTCAGCGACATCAAGATCATCCAGGGGACGCACGGGCTGTTCATTTCGATGCCGAGCAAGAAACGGAAGAACGGCATGTTCCGGGACATCGCCCATCCCCTCAACAGCGAGACCCGCAGGAAGATCGAGGAGCAGATCATCGAGAAGTACAAGGAGGTCCTCGCGCAGGGCGGCGAGGACCTTCCGGCAGGGATCCGGATGCTCGGCGACCGGCCTCCCGGGGAGGAGCCCGGATACGATCCGCTCGAGGATCGGGGCGCGCCCTGGTCGTAAGGGGTCGCGCCCCGCACTGGGGCGTCGTCAAGTGGTAAGACACGGGTCTTTGGAACCCGCATTCGGAGGTTCGAATCCTCCCGCCCCAGCCAGGTCCGGAGCGGCGAGACGGGCGCACCCGCGATGAAGAGCGAGCTCAAGGTCTTCTCGGGAAACGGAAATCCGAGGCTCGCGCAGGCCATCTGCGATTACCTCAGGATCCCGCTGGGCCAGCTCAAGCTCCTGCGCTTCAGCGACGGGGAGGTCTACTGCCAGGTTCTCGAGAACGTTCGGGGGACCGACGTGTTCGTGATCCAGCCGACGTGCCATCCGGTGAACGAGAACCTGATCGAGCTTCTCCTCGTCGTCGACGCGCTGAAGCGCTCCTCGGCCGCGAGGATCACCGCCGTCGTGCCGTACTACGGTTACGCGAGACAGGACAGGAAGGACAAGCCGCGGGTGCCGATCTCGGCCAAGCTGGTGGCGGATCTCCTGGAGGCCGCGGGAGTCCAGCGGATGCTCGCCGTCGACCTGCACGCTCCGGCGATCCAGGGCTTCTTCGACGTGCCGGTGGACCACCTCCTGGCCGCGCCGGTCCTCCTCGACTGGATCGCCAGGGAGCACTTCGAGAACCTGACGATCGTCTCGCCGGACGCCGGCGGGGTGGAGAGGGCACGGTTCTTCGCGAAGCGGCTCGGCGCGGCGCTGGCCATTATCGACAAGCGCAGGATCGAGGCCAACGTGGCCGAGACGATGCACGTCATCGGCGACGTCAAGGACCGGTCCTGCGTCATCGTCGACGACATCGTCGACACCGCCGGCACCCTCACGGGGACCGTGCGGGCGCTCAAGGAAAAGGGGGCGCGATCGGTGACGGCATGCTTCACCCACGCGGTGCTGTCCGGTCCTGCGATGGAGCGGCTCGCGACGCCGGAACTCGACCGGGTGATCGTCACCGACACGATCCCGCTGTCGGACGCGAAGGCCTCGGATCCGAAGATCACCGTGCTCTCGGTGGCGAACCTCCTCGGGGAGGCGATCGCGCGGATCCACGGCAATTCCTCGGTGAGCTCGCTGTTCGTCTGAAGCGTCGGGATCGCGGCGGCGCCGGGGAACGGGACCCGTCCGGCGAGGCCAAGGCCGCCATCGAGGCGGCGCAACCCACGGGTCTCCGAGCGGAACGGCCCCGTCCGTCCCCGCAGGGCGCGGACGGTGCGGGGCGGATGAGAGTCAGCCATGATCAAGAGCATCGTCGTCGAAGTGGAGCCCCGGCCGGACCGGGGGAAGAACGCGAGCCGGCGCTGGCGCCGCGCCGGGCGGGTGCCTGCGGTGATCTACGGGGCGAACGAGCCCCCCCTCGCCGTGGGCGTGAGCCCGCGCCGCCTCGAGGAGGTGCTGCACCTCGAGGCGGGACGGAACACGATCTTCACCGTCGCCTTCGCCGGAAAGGACCAGCAGGGCGCCGTGATGATCAAGGATCTCCAGCGCGATCCCGTGAGCGAGCTCGCCCAAGCTCACGGAAAAGCTCCGCCTGCTCTCGTCCATCGGGCTCGGCTATCTCCGGCTCGGCCAATCCGC
>JAIQFR010000113.1 GCA_020073205.1 Terriglobia bacterium | reverse complement strand
ATGCGGGACGAACGGAACAGGATGTCGACCTCCCTTATCGCCCGCCGCGCGGCCTCGACGAGGGAATCGGCGAGCGCGTCCACCGTGGCCTGGCCGTGGATGCGGGCGAGGCCGGCGACGTCGTCCACGGAGAGGAGGGCGACGGCGAGAGGATGGCGGTACCGCACGCTCCGCACGTACTCGTGCTCGATCCGGCGTTCCAGCGCTTCCGCCCCGTCCGCCCCGAGGGACGACGCGAGCGGACCCGGAGGTCCGAGGATCGCCAGGTCGGGTGCGAGGGAACGGAGGGCCTCCTCGGGATCGTCGCCCGCGGCGAGGTCATGGACCATGGCACCGTGGCCGAGTCCTTCGACCTGACGCCGCACGTCGTCGGGGAGTCGTCCGAGGATCAGGATCCTAAGCCCCACCGTCGCCTCCGGCGGTGCCGCCGCTACATGCGGTCGGGCACCTCGATGCCCATCAGCCCCAAGAGATGCACCATCCCGTCGTGATAGAGCCGGACGAGCGCGGAGCGGGTCCTCCGAACCACGGGATCCTCCTCCTGAGCCACCGGAAAGCGGTGATAGAAGGAGTTGAATGCCTGCGCCAGCGCGTGCGCGTGTTTGGCGACCGTCGACAGCTCGAGGGAGTCCACGGCTTGCCGGACCACGGCCTCCACGCGGGAGAGGAGCAACGCGAGGCTCCAGTGATCGGTCTCGTCGTCCCGCGCCAGCGCGCCGAGGTCGACGGTGGAGGCGAGGGTCGCCGCGTCCGTCTCGTCCCGCCCGTGGCGCTCGGCGACCTTCGCCAGGATGTTCCGCGCGCGGACCACAGAGTATTGCAGGTACGGTCCCGTCTCCCCCTCGAAGGCGAGCGCGTCGTCGATGTCGAACGCCACCACCCGGTTCCTGGAGAAACGGAGCATGTAGTAGCGCAGCGCGCCCACGCCGATCCGCGATGCCGTGACGCGGACCCGCTCCCCGTCGAACTCCGGATTCCGCTTTCGGACCTCCTCCTCCGCCCTGCCGACGATCGCGTCGACCAGGTCGTCAGCGCGGACCCCGAGTCCCTTGCGTCCGGACATCTCGAGGTGCGGCTTGGAGCGGTCTTCGTCGGTGAGCGGCCGGTCCGGGAACAGCGAGGCCACCGCCGACGGCGTGAGCGCGACCATCTCGTACGAGAAGTGGACCGAGCGGTCCGCCTCCGAGGGATGGCCCAGCGCTTTCAGGCCCTCGGCGACGACCCGCTGGAGGTACGACTGCCGTGTGTCGATGACGTTGACCACGCGTCCGGCGTGGCCGAAGGACGGATGCTCCGCAGCTCCCCCGTCGCGGGTGGTCGCCCAGACCTCGTACAGCGGCGCGAAGGGGGTCCAGTCCAGCAGCTCGTAACGGAAGTCCCGGCCGAGCAGGCCGAATTTCCACATCTGGTACGCGATGTCCTTCCCGACGTAGGTCACCGTGCCGTTGGATCGGACGATCACCTTTTGGTCCTCGCCGGCGCCCTGCTCGACGCCGGGCAGGTCCATCACCCAACAGCCGGCGTTCTTCCCCTCGTCGAGGAGGCGGACCGCGCCGGCCTCCCTGAGACGGGCGAAGGCATCTTCCCAGAACCCGAGCGCGAGGATGTCGCTCTCCTTCGGCAGCAGGTCGTATCGGACCCCGATCCGGTTCATGGTGGCGAGATGGTGGCGGACCATGCGTCGGGCGACGTGGGTGGCAAGATCGGCGACGGGGTTGCCTCCGGCCTCCATCGCGTGGAGCGTCTCCTCGCGGTGGCGAAGACGCGAGGGGTCCTCCTCGTAGTACCGGGTGACCTCGGCGTAGAGGTCCCATCCGACGACGTCGAAGCGCTCCCCGCGGGCCCGAAGCGCCTCCTCGGCATAGCGCTCGCGGACCGTTTCCAGATCCTCGCCGCGCAGGACCCTAAAGCCGACGACGAGATCCGCGACCTGCACGCCGGTGTCGTCGATGTAGTTCTGGATCTCCACCGTCTCGCCGAGCTGGCGGAGGCAGCGGACCAGCGTGTCGCCGAGGATCGCGTTCCGGAGATGCCCGATGTGCGCCGCCTTGTTCGGATTGATGTTCGTGTGCTCGACGATGGTCTTGGCTCCCGCAGCCTGGGGCTCGCGCACGCGATCGCCGAGGAGCCACAGGCGGAGGAACGCGTTCCGGTCGAGGAAGGCGTTGACGTAGCCGCCTCCCGCCACCTCCACGCGCTCGATCCCCTGCCCGGGCTCGAACGCTCGCGCGATGGCCTCGGCCAACGCTCGCGGAGCCCTCTTCTGCGTACGGGCCAGCTCGAAGCAGAGCGGGCTCGCGAGGTCGCCCTGCGACGCGCGGGGGGGGTACGAGAGGGGCACCGCCGGCGGCTCGATCCCCAGCGCCTTCGCGACGGCAGCGCGCAGCGCCGACTGGAACGCTCGTTCGGGTGAGTTGACGCCCACGTCTTGGTCCCTCGGGCCACCGAACTATACAACAGGGGCTGGAGCTCCCGGTGCCCGGGAGAACGCGGGTCGGCGGCCTCGGGCCCCGTTCAGGGAAGCGGCGTGGCGGGGCCGCTCGCGAGGGACTCCGAGAAGCTGGACAGTCCTTCGGGAGTGACGGCTTCGATCCGGTAGACGTACCGGACACCCGGTGCGGCGGTCGTGTCGAGGAACTGGTACGCGGCAGCGGTCGCGGCGTCGCCCAGAGGCGGCACACCGATCGGGTTGATCCGAATCTCGTCGAGCGAGCCTTCGCGCCTTCGCAGCACGTTGAATCCGGCGAGCGCGCTCTCGGACGCGGTCTCCCACGTCACGAGCACCGCGCCTGCCGGCAGCTCGGCGCCGCGGACGTCGACGGAGGAGATCTCGCACGGGTAATCGGGGTCCCGGTACGCCGACCACGTGTAGCGGTGCGACGAGCGGCCGTCGCCGTCGAGGTTCCTCACCAGGAGGATCGCCTCGGCGACCCGGTTGAGCGGGACCGTCACCTCCCCGCGGGCCTCGGTCGAGAGCGGAAGGGCGAGCCGACGGACGTGACCGCGAGGATCCACCAGCAGGAGGTCGGTCTCCCACCTGCTCCCGATCTCACCTTCGAATCGGAGATTCATCCCCCCGCTGGACTCCCACGGCCGGAACAGTATCTGCGCCGCGCCGAGCCCGGAGACCGGCGGGTCCGCCTGGACGGACAGGGCCGGCAGCCCGTCCACCGTGGCGGCGAACGAAGGGGAGGGGAGCCGATCCGCGAACGAGAAGTGCTGTCCGTCCGCACGGCCGCCGGTCAGGACCGACCAGAGGTGGAAGTCCCGGAAGGCCGCGTTGAAGGGCTCGCCGACCGCGCGCCTGAGCGCGCGATCGAGCGCGGTGGCGGGCGCCGCTCCGGTGGAAAGCTCCTCGACGGCGAGGCTCACCGCAGTGAGGCCGTACGCCTCGTCCAGGTACGCGAACCACGCTGCGTTGCCCGCGGAAAGCGCGAGATCGTCCGTCGCGAGCCCGGCGTCGAGTCGTTCCAGCCGTTCGGCCAGCAGGCCGGCGACCCGGGCGTCGGGCCCACCCGAGAGCCGGAAGACGGCCCAAGTCGCAAGGGCCTCTCCGAACTGAACCGGGATCGCGGGGCCGGCCGCGAGGGCAGCCGCGTGGGCGAACTGGTGAATCACCGCGTTGCGGGCTACGGCGGCCCCTCCTCGAGGCGCCGCCTCGATCATCAGGAGCGGCTTGCCGTCCCTTCGGCCCGGCGGCACCAGATAGCCATCGATGCCTCCGCCGAGCTTCGCCAGGACCACGTCGGCAGGCCCCGGACCCGGGAGCCCCATCTGGTCCACCAGCAGCCGCCGGGTCGCCGCGAGCCCGTCGAGCACGGCTTCCACCACGTCCGGCAGGCCGTCGCCGTCCCCGTCCATCGGGTCCACGCGATCGAAGGACATCCGGTCCACGCTGTACCGGATCGACGTCCCATCGCGGTCCATGACCCGGCGCTCTCCCAGCAACGACGATTCCGACTGGAGCAATGCCAGCGCGCGCCGCGAGGCAGGGGTTCCCGTGGCGGGATCTTGCCGCAACGACTCTATCAGCGGCGTGAGACACACCACCGGGATGGGGCCGCCACCCGATAGCACCGAGAGCGACTGCGCCCGGGTCGCGGACCGGGAGGCGACGATCGCGTCCGCCCGTGCCGGGGAGAACGCGGCGACGGCTGCGAGGAGCAGCAGCGCCCCGGGTACGAACTTCCTCCCCCCTGAGGTGGCGGACTTCGTCACCCGGCCTCCAGGCTCACGGCGCGCGCATGGAAGTCTCGCGCCGAAGCCACCCCAATATAGGCGGAATCGGCCGTCCCGTCAAACGAGCCCGTTGGAATCGCTCCGGTTATGAACCTGATCGGGGCTCAGGGCACCACGACCACGACGACCGTGACGTTGTCCTCGCCCCCGCGCTGATTGGCGGCCGCCACCAGCGCCTGACAGGCGGACTCCGGCTGGCCGCGGTGCCGATCCATCAGGTCCCGGATCTCGTCGTCGCTCAACATGGTGTTCAGGCCGTCCGAGCAGAGCAGGAACACGTCGCCGGTGTGCATGTCCTCGACCCCACGATCCATCGCCACGTCGGGGCGGCTGCCCAGCGCGCGCGTGACGATGTTCCTCATCGGATGGCGCTGAGCGTCGTCGTCGGAAAGGAGCCCCAGCTTGACTTGCTCGTTCACCCAGGAATGGTCGCTCGTGAGGCGCACGAGCGCTCCGCCGCGAAGCAGGTAGGCGCGCGAGTCGCCCACGTGCGCCAGGACCGCCCTGCCCCCGGCGGTGAGCAGCGCGACCAGGGTGGTGCCCATTCCCCGCTGCTCGTCGTGGAACTGGATCGAGTCGCAGATCCTCCGGTTCGCCTCGAGCACCGCCGACTCCAGGCGCCGCGTCGCTTCGTCGGTGTCGTCCGAGTCCGGGTTCCAGCCGCCCCGTCGCATCGAGTCAGAGAGCGCGTCCATCGCGAGCCTCGACGCGATCTCACCCGCGGCGTGCCCGCCCATCCCGTCCGCCACGGCGTAGAGGCCCATCGACGGTTCCACGAGGTAGGCGTCTTCGTTCTTGTCCCGACGGCGGCCGACGTCGGTCAGTCCGTGCGCGGCGGGCTTCATCTCGTCCCTCCGCGCGGAGGCGTGCGCCGCGACTCCGACGCGCGCCCCGTGCGCAGCTCCTCGACCTTCAGCGCCGCGGCGGTCTGGGTCGGATCGAGGGCGAGGACCGCCTCGAGCTGGGACTCGGCCTCCTTGAACTGTCCGGCCCGGAGTTGCGCGAACGCCAGGTTCAGCCGGGCCTCCACGTAGTCCGGGTTCAGCGCCGCCGATCTTCGAAACGCCCCGATCCCCTCCTCGACGCGGTCGAGCTGGCAGAGGCAGATGCCGCGGTAGTTGTGCAGGTCGGCGAACTTCGGGTTGAGCTCCATGGACTGGTCCATCTCGTCCAGCGCGTTCTCCCAATCCTCGGCCTTCAGGAGCTGCAGCGCCTTCCGGTAGTGCTCGGCGAAACGGTCCGGTGCCGAGAAGAACGCCTCCCTCAGGAACTCGCGGGCCTCGTCGATCATCCCCTCCCTGAGGCGCAGAAGCCCCTTTTCGTACGGGTCCCGCACGTGGCGCACCTTCATCTCCAGCGCCTCCGCGAACCGCTCGGCCGCCTCCTCCTCGCGCCCCACCGCGAGCAGGCAGAATGCGAGTGCGACCTTGGCGTCCAGGTAACCGTGATCGCTGTCGAGCGCAGCCTCGTACTCCCGGATCGCGTCGTCGTGCCGGCCCAGCTTCTCGAGCACGCGTCCGTGCCGAAAGCGGATGTCCGGGTAATCGGGGCTCACTTCCACCGCACGGGCGAAATCGCGCTCCGCCGCCTCGGGATCGTCCTTGCTTTCGAAGCGCTCCGCGGAGCTCACGAACGTCTCGGTCATGTAGTACCGCGCGAGGCGCCGGTCGCTCTCGGCGAGGGTCGGCTCGTCCCGGAGCGCCTTCCGAAAGAAATCCACGGCCTGCTTGTACTCGTTGCGGTAGTAATGGTAGATCCCGGACTTCACGTGGTAGCCCCCCATGAGGTTCAGGATTTCCTTGAGCAGGCGCATCGTCGGTCTCCCGCGACTCTCTCACTTCCTGAGTTTCTGATCCTGCTGCTGGATTCTCATCTCGTAGTTCCGCTTCGCGTTCCGCCGGACGATCTCCGGCACGTTCTTGTCCGCCGCGAGCCATTTCAAGTCGCGGACCGTGAGACGGGGGATGAAGTTCGTCGAGATCCCTGGCGGGGTGCGGGGGTTCTTCACCAGGGCGGACACGACCCCGTAGTTTCTCGACCACTCGCGGCCGGCGCCGATCGCGCGCAGCACCTCGTCCGAGACGTTCCGCATCGCCGCGATCCTCTCGACCTCCATCTCGGTCAGCCTCGGGTTCTTGAGGACCGACAGCGCCACGACCTTGTTGGTGTCGCGGATCAGGATCGTCCGCTCCTCGCGTCCGCCTTTCATGGCCAGCATGGCTTTCTGCGCGGTCATCAGCTTGAGGATCTTGTGGTACACGCTCCGGACCACGGGATCGTCGGCCTTCTCGAATTCGTCGCCGTCGAGGATCTCGCTCGCCGCGAACAGCTCGCCGACGTCCACCTGGAGGAGGCGAGCGGCCTCGGTCGCGTCCACCTCGTCGATCCCCGTCGAGCCGCCGGGCGCGGCTGCGCCGGCCGTCTCCTGGTCCTTGAAGAAATGCGCGAGGAGGTCGAGGATCCGGCCCCGCTGGTCGGGCCGCAAGGCGGGATTGGCGGTCAGGCGGTCCAGGAGCCCCGCGCTCCCGAGGAGCCGCGTCTGGTTCGTGAGGACCAGCTCGATCACCGCGGAGTTTCCCTCCGCCGCGAGCACCGAGAGCGCGTCGTCGGGGACCTCCGGATGGAACGCGACGATCTCCGCCAGCCCCTCGTTCCTCGCCGCAGCCGCGGCGAAGTGACGGAGGACCTCGGCGTGGCACGCCGGGTCGGAGAGGATCTCGCGAATCGCTCCGCCGTCGAGGCCCGCGAGGTTCGACTCCGCCTCGCTACGGACGGTGTCGTCCGGGTCGTTGCGAAGGTGAAGGTAGAGCCTCGCCAGGACCGCCCGCCCCACGGGCAGGGCCCCGCGGGCCGCGGCGGCGCGGAGCGTCAGTGGGGCCGATCCGTCGAGGACCTTCCCCACCAGGGCGTCGGTGGGCGATGGGGCGCTCAAGGCGTCCCTCCCCCCGGCGCGCGCTCCGAGGCGGCGACGATGCGGTGGCCGATGAGCGGGGTGCCGTCGCCGCCCAGGCGAACGGGCGCGGCTCCGTCGACCCCGACGCGGAGCGCGCCCGCGTCGTCTGCGTCGAGGACGAGCGTCTCCCGGCAGTGAACGTCCAGCATCGCGCCTTGGGGGAGGGACTCGAGGGAATGGACCAGCGTGCCGTCGCAGGTGATCGAGCCCCGGACCGGCCGATCGACGACGATCTTCGCCGCGATGCCTTCGAGCCTGGGCTCGGCGGCGGCGCCTCCCGCCGGCGGCGAGGAAGCCGGGGCTTCCCGGTTGGCGCCCGCCTCCTTAGCGGTGACGTCGGCGTGCGCCGGCGACGCGAGGCGTGCGCGAGCGCGGCGGTGGAGGAGCGTCGAGACACCGATCACCGCCGCGACCGCGATGACGACGAAGACGACCGCGGCGGCGATCCACGGGGCGCGCCGAGGCCCGGGAGCCTCACGCGTGGGTGCTCCGCGGCGGGGCTCGACCGCCGTCCTCCGGCCCTTCTCCTTCTCCCGCTCCTGGGTGCGCGCCTCTTGACGCTGGAGTTCCTCGAGGTAGGACTCCACCATGGCCTCCGGGTCGATCCCGATGTACTGGGCGAACGCGCGGATGAAGCCCTTGTTGAACACCCCCCCCGGGAGATGCCGGAACTCGTTCTTCTCCAGCGCGTCGAGATAGCGCAGATTGATCTTGGTCGCTTCCGAGATCTCCCGGAGCGAGATATGGCGCAATTCGCGCTCGCGTTTCAGGTTCTCTCCGAAGGACGTCAAGGACACAGGAGAACTCCGGGGGGGCCGGACCTGCCGATTCGATTCGACCGACGAGCGATTGTAGGAAGCCGTGGAAGCCGCTGTCAACCGCCGGGACCGTCGCCGAGACGGCGCTCGGCGCCGACCCGGACGATCCGGGGCGCCTCGCGGTCCTCGGCCAGGCTGGCCAGATCCTGGCGGGACATGCCGCGGATCAGGCCCAGTGCGGCGGGAACGGGGGTACGGGGATTGCGAAGCAGCGCCAGCCTGACCGCGCGCCTCACCCCCCAAACCGGATTCAACGCGAGCATCCGAAGCACCTCGACGGGGTTCTTGCCCCCCGAAGCGATCATGACCGCGTCGGCCTCCACCAGGCGGCCGTTCCCCAGAAGCG
The DNA here is from genome assembly GCA_020073205.1 of Terriglobia bacterium. Classification (NCBI taxonomy): domain Bacteria; kingdom Pseudomonadati; phylum Acidobacteriota; class Terriglobia; species Terriglobia bacterium. The sequence goes on along the minus strand of JAIQFR010000113.1, from coordinate 5,170 downwards.
CTCGCAGCACCGCCACCTCCGCCGAGTCACGCAGCACGGAGATCAGGGCCCGGCTGCACCTCCGGGCCAGGGAGATCCTCGCCCCGAGGGTCATCTCCGCGACACTCGCCTTGAGGATCTCCTCCGCCAGGCGGCGTACCACGGGCCGGACGCGCACGTCCTCGGCGATCTCGGCGAGGTCCCTGGGGTAGAGGTGGGCCGCCAGGCTGCGCGCGATCGCCGGAGGGGTGTTGGAGTGGCGGACCAAGCCGAGCTTGACCTCCTGGAGCCGCGTCCATTCGGTGTCGCGACCGACGCGCGCGAGGAGCGCCGCCGGCGCCGAGCGGTTCCGGAGGAAGAGCAGCACCTCGTCGGGGCCGAGCTCGGGATTCTCCAGGGCGCCCGCCAGGAACGGAGGCGGCGCCGACGCCAGGGCGCTCCTGAGCTCGGCGGCTGAGGCGGTGCGCCCTCGCGCCTTGCTCGCGGCAGGGTGCGTCTCCCGGGAGGGCCGATTCGTCACGCGAGGGAATATAGGCCGGATCGGGCTGGTCGGGGGGGCGGTTTCGCCCTATTCTGACCGCGATGAAGCGGAGTGTCGCCCAGGGCCGGTTCCTGTGGGCGGTGGTGTCCGCCGCGATCATGGTCTCCCCGCTCGTCGGGGGGCCCGCGGGATCCCCGCCTCAGAGCCTCGTGCTGATCACCCTGGACACGACGCGCGCGGATCACCTGGGGTGCTACGGCGATCTGAACGCGGCGACCCCTCGTCTCGACCGGCTGGCCGCCGAGGGGGCGCTCGCAATGCGGGCGGTCGCCACCGCTCCCCTGACGCTGCCGTCGCACGCCTCGATCCTGACGTCCCTGTATCCGCCGAGCCACGGCGTCCGCGACAACGCCGATTTCAGGCTGCCGGACCGCGAGACGACGATCGCGGTGCATCTCAAGTCACGCGGCTACCGGACGGCGGCGGTGATCGGCTCAGGGGTCCTCGCCGCGACGCAGGGCCTCGCCCGGGGATTCGACCTCTACGACGAGCCGCGGGCGAAGCCGGTGGCGACGGCGGGCCTGCTCTACGACGTGGCAGCGGAGCGGACCGCGGCCGAGGTCTCGGACGCGGCGATCGCGGCGCTGCCGCGACTCGCGCCCGGGCCGTTCTTCCTCTGGGTCCATTACTTCGATCCGCACGTCGAGTACCGTCCGCCGTCACCGTTTCGCGAGCGATTCGCGACGAGCCCGTACGACGGCGAGATCGCTTACATGGACGCGGAGATCGGTCGCCTGATCGACGCGATGGAGAGCCGGGGGCTCCTCGCGCGGGCGGTCGTGGCCGTGGTCGGCGACCATGGGGAAAGCCTCGGGGAGCACGGAGAGCGGACCCACGGGTTGCTCCTCTACGAGGGGACGCTCAGAGTCCCCCTCATCGTGAGATACCCCGGGACCGTGCGCGCGGGGCTCAAGCTGCGAGGCGTGGTGTCGGGCGTGGATCTGTCGCCTACGCTCCTCGATCTGATGGGGATGCCCGCGCTGCCGCGAGCGCAGGGGCGGAGCTTCGCGCCGGCGCTCCGGGGCGGTGCGGAAGCGGAACGCGGCCCGGTGTACTCGGAGTCGCTCTACGGCGAGCGCGCCTACGGCTGGGCGCCCCTCTACGCGCTTCGCGAAGGAGCGCGGAAGTACGTGGAGGCGCCCGAGCCGGAGATCTACGATCTGGCGAGCGATCCGGGCGAGGCGAGAAACCTGGCCGTGGAAGCGCCCGGCGATGTCGCGGCGTTTCGGGATCGGCTCGCGGCGCTCACGTCGGATCTGCGACCCGCGGCGGAAGGGGCGGCGCAGGTGATGGGTGAGGAGCAGCGGGCGAGGCTCCTGAGCCTCGGGTACGTCTCGGGCGGATCGCCGGCGGCGGGCCGGAAGGACCGTCCCGATCCCAAGCGCCTGATCGCCCAGAACGACGCGTTCCTCGAGGCGAGATCCCTGGTCTCGGCGGGACGCCTCGAGGAGGCGCGCCGGCGGCTCGCGGAGGTGCTCGCAGCGGATCCCGGCAACCCGCTGGCATTGGCCACCATGGGCGGCGTGCTCCGCGCGCTCGGCCGGCCGGCGGAGGGGCTGGCGCGGCTCGAGGCCGCCGCGAAGGCCGGCCCAGGGGTTTACGAGATCCAGCGCAATCTCGGCAGCGCCCTCCGCGACGCCCGGCGGCCGGCGGACGCCGCCGCCGCGTACCGCGCGGCCATCGAGATCCACCCGTCCTCCGCGGACGCCCACTTCGGCCTCGGCGAGGCGATGAACGAGCAGGGGGACGCCGCGGGCGCAGTCGTGCAATACCGACACGCCCTCGCTCTCGGTCTCGAGACCCCGGCCGTCAAGGCCGCACTGGGGCTCGCCCTCGCGGTGACGGGCGATCTCGCCGGCTCGGAGAAGGAGCTCCTCCTCTCGGAGGGCGCCGACGTCGCGGTCCGCGCCCAGGGCTGGGCCCGCCTCGGGCACGCGGCCGCGCAGAAGAACCTCTTCCCCGAGGCCCGGCGATTCCTCGACCGCGCACTCGCCCTTGAGCCCGACGAGCCCGACGCGCTGCTGGATCGCGCCAAGATCCGGCGCAGGCAAGAGGACCTGGTCGGCGCCGCGTCGGACCTCGAGACGCTGGCCGCGGCGAAGCCGGAACACCCGTCCGCGCGGCTGCTCTGGGCGCAGGCCCTGTTGGCGCTGGGGGAGCGGGACGCCGCGGCACGGGCCGCGCGGGATTTCCTGACGCAGCCGGGCGCCGACTCGAGGCTGTTCGGCATCGCGCGCGCCCTCATCCGTCGTGTCGGGAAGAGTTGAGAGGATCCATTGGACATCAAGGCCACCCTCGCCGTCCTGCCGATCTGGTACGCGGTGTTCCTGCTGTCGCTCACCTGCCACGAGGCGGCGCACGCGTGGGCGGCGCGCAGGGGAGGGGACGATACCGCCTACCTCGGCGGCCAGGTGACGCTGAACCCCGTGCCGCACGTGATGCGCGAGCCGCTGGGAACGGTGATCGTGCCGCTTCTGACGTACTTCCAGACCGGCTGGATGATGGGGTGGGCGAGCGCGCCGTACGACCCTGACTGGCAGGACCGCCACCCCGGACGGGCCGCGGCAATGGCGGCCGCCGGCCCGACGGCGAATTTCGTGCTCGCGGCTCTCGGATTCTCCTGCCTCAAAGTCGGGCTCTCCACCGGCTGGTTCGACGTCCCGCTGACCCCCGCGCTGGACCGCCTCGTGGTCCCGATGGCGGGCACGCCGGCGGTCGTCGACGGTCTCGGCCGGATGCTCTCGATCCTCCTGGTGCTGAACCTGGTGCTCCTGGTCTTCAACGCCATCCCCCTCCCCCCGATGGACGGTGCTTCGGTGCTCGCGGGGATCGTCGCGCCGGCGCGTGAGCTGATGGACCGCCTGCGGCGCTCACCGATGGCGTCGCTCGCGGGGCTCGCGGCGGCCTGGTTCCTGTTCCCCTACGCGTTCGGTCCGGTGCTCCGGTTCGTGGCGGCGCGGCTGTACGGTTGAGACGCGCACACCCGGGACAGCTCCACGCCTCCTCCTTGCCCTGGACGCGTGCCGTCGACCTCGGGGGGATCACCCCTCGGGCGGAACCGGGTTGATCACGAGCAGGCGCATCTCGGTGCAGTCCTCGATCGCGAAGCGAGGCCCCTCGCGGCCGGCCCCCGAGCCCTTGACGCCGCCGTAGGGCATCGGGTCGAGGCGATAGGTCGGAACGTCGTTGACCACGACCGCGCCGACCTCGATCCTCTCCCAGGCCGCCATCGCGGCGCCGAGGTCGCGGGTGAAGATCCCCGCTTGGAGCCCGTAATCGGAGCGATCGACTTCGGCGATCGCGTCCTCGATGGACCGGAATCGCTCCACGGCGACGACCGGGCCGAACACCTCCTTCGCGCAGACGCTCATCTCGGGCCGAGTCCCGGTGAGAACCGTGGGCTCGACGAGCGTCCCGTGACGGCCGCCTCCCGCCAGGATCCGTGCGCCGCCGTCCACCGCCTCCCGCACCCAAGCCTCGATGCGCTCCGCGTCCCCGAGGGAGATCACCGGGCCCACCGTGGTCCGCTCGTCGAGCGGGTCGCCCAGGACGAGTCCTCGCACGCCGGAGAGGAGCCGCTCGAGGAACGGATCGAACACGTCCTCGTGGACGCCGATCCGCTGGACCGAGATGCAGCTCTGCCCGGCCTGGAAGAAGCCGCCAACGACGGCCCGCGACGCGGCGAGATCGAGATCCGCCGAGCGATCCACCACGAGACCGGCGTTCCCGCCCAGCTCCAGCACGACCTTCTTGCGGCCGGCGCGGCGCCTCAGGTCCCACCCGACCGAAGGGGAGCCGGTGAACGAGAGCGCCCGAATCCTGGGATCCTCGACCAGCGGCCCCGCCTCGGTGCCTCCCATGGGGACCACGGACACCGCCTCGGCCGGCACGCCCGCCTCGAGCATCAGGCGGGCGAGATCCAGCGCCGACGACGGGGTCTGGGACGCCGGCTTGAGCACGAAGGAGCACCCCGCCGCGATCGCCGGCGCGACCTTGTGCGCGACGAGATTGAGCGGGAAGTTGAACGGGGTGATGCAGGCCAGGGGCCCGACCGGGAAGCGCCGCCACATCGCGAACCGGCCGTCGTTGCCCGGGAGGAGGTCGAGCGGCAGGACCTCCCCGCCGATCCGAACCGCCTCCTCCGCGGCGGTGCGGAAGGTGAGGATCGAGCGGTCGACCTCCGAGCGGGCCTGGGCGATCGGCTTGCCCGCCTCGAGCGCGATGGTGCGCCCGAAACGCTCCTTCTCGGCGGCGAGGCGCCGCGCGACCTCGTGGAGCATCTCGGACCGCCGCCACGCGGGAAGAGCGCGGACCGCCGCGAAGCCGCGGACCGCGGCGTCGAGCGCGGATTCGAGCTCGGCGGAGCCCGCGCGCGATACCGCCGCGACCGGCGCTCCGTCGAACGGGCTCCACACTTCGATCGACGCCGCCGTGACGACGTCGAGCCCTCCCACGATCAGTGCACGTCGGTCCACCGCCCGGACTTGTACCTGCGATCCGCGGCGTTTGCAAGCGGGAGCGAGGGCGGCGCCTCGGGTAGCGTCCTGACGATGCTTCCGGGACTCGACGCGGGCGCATGGATCGTGACATCCTGACCCGGCTCCGAGGAGCGGGCCGGCGCGACGGGGCGCGCGCCGGCGGTCACGTTGC
>JAIQFR010000112.1 GCA_020073205.1 Terriglobia bacterium | reverse complement strand
GGCCTGGAAACGTCGGTCTTCAAATGCCGCAGTATCTCGTCGTTCGGCCATGCGGCGAGACTACTACAGAAAGCCACGATTGTTAACTAAATAATGCGTCAGGCAGTAGGTCTCCCTCGTTCCGCCGTTCCCGCATCCCCGGCCTCAAAAAACTCTTGACAAGAGCACGGAGCCCTATATATTGGGCACCGATCTGGAGATGGTCCCAGATCTTGAGCCCCATGCCCCGGGGTTGGGCTCAACGAAAGACCCGGGAAAGGAGACCGATCGATGGCCACGAAGAAGAAAGCCGCGAAGAAGACGGCGAAGAAGAAGGTCGCGAAGAAGAAGGTCGCGAAGAAGTAGCTTCCGCCGCCAAGACATCTCAGTACCGAACGGAAAGAGCCGGCGCCAGGCGCCGGCTCTTTCCATATCCGGCGGCGGCGACTCAGCCTTCGCCGAGCGCGCCGCTCAGATCGACGAGGCGGATGTCCAGGGTGCGCGCGATCTCGACGCTCCTCTCGTCACGGTAGAATTCGCCGTAGTAGATCGTCCGGATCCCGGCATTCGCGATCAGCTTGAAGCAGTTCCAGCACGGGGAGGCGGTGGTGTACAGCTCGGCGGCGTCGATGCGGACCCCGTTCTTCGCCGCCTGGATGATGGCATTGGCCTCCGCGTGCACGGTCGCCACGCAGTGGTCGTTCTCCATGAGGTGGCCGATGTCGTCGCAGTGCGGCATCCCGCGGATCGAGCCGTTGTACCCCGTGGAGAGGATCGTCTTGTCCCGGACGATGACGGCGCCGACGTGCTTGCGGTCGCAGGTCGAGCGGGTCCCCGCCTGCCGCGCCATGTTCATGAAGTACGTGTGCCAGTCCACGCGCTGGGCCATCGACGCCCTCCCCGCCGGGCTGCCGGCGGACGACAGTCTAGCCGCAACCGGCGCAGACGGCGCGCCGCAGGAAAACCGGCGGAAGGAGGCAATCGGGTTGACGGCGGGCGGGAATGAGCCTACATGGAATGGCAGCGGATCCCGGCGGATTCGGGGAGCGACGCGACCGCGGGACCGAGGAGGGCTCCAGTTGGCATGACGAACCCGCCGCACCGTAAGGCGCGCGGCTCCGGATACCGCGGGGCGCTCGAGAGCTATCTCCGGGAGATCCGCCAGTACGATTTCCTCTCCACCAGCGGAGAGTTCCGAGTCGCGGTCAAGAGCCACGCGCGGGACGAGGAGGCGCGCAAGCTCCTCATCGAGTCCAATCTGCGATTCGTGGTCAGGATCGCCCGCGAATACCGGAACTCCGGGACGCCCATCGAGGACCTGATCAGCGAGGGGAATCTCGGCCTGATGGAGGCCGCCCGGCGCTTCGATCCGACGCGCGGAGTTCGGTTCAGCAGCTACGCGGCCTGGTGGATCCGCAAGCACATGGTCGCGGCGCTGAACCGCACGGTCTCGCAGCTCTCCTCCCCGTTGCCACAGCCGACCGACGGCAACGGGGCCTCCGCGGGTTCGCCGGCCGGCGCGCGACGGGACCTTCCGCCTCGTCGAGCCGCGCGCCAGAGGCTCGTCTCCCTGGAGGCGTTCACCCGGAGCGACGGCGACCGAGGCATCCTCGAGAAGCTCGCCACGGACGACGACGGTCCGGACGTCCCGCTCCTGCAGCAGGAGCTCGCCGATGCGATACGCGCCATCCTGCCGTTCCTGCCGAAACAGGAGCGGCTGATCCTCAGCACGCACTTCGGGCTGGACGGCGAGGTCCCGCTGACGCTCCACGCGATCGGCCGCACGTTGGGCTGCTCCCGCGAGCGCGTCCGGCAGCTGGAGGTAAAAGCGCTGACACGGGCGCGACACCTCCTCCTCGGGCGGAGGTTCGATCCGCGCTAGCCGCCCGACCTCTCCCGGGTGAGATCCACCGCCGTCATCACCCCCTCGGCGGGAGGCTCCGGGGCGTCGGGGCGGGAGCGGACGAGGCGGTCCCACAGGATCTGCGACGACAGCATCCCGACAAAGGCCATGTTGTCCGCGTTCGAGAACTGCCCCTCGCCGGCTTTCGCGCGGCACTTCGCAAGGAGGCCGGCGACCGCTTCCGGACGGAAGAGCCCGGCCGCCCGCAGTACCGCCGGCGAGAGCACGTCGTCGACGTAGCCGGGGGCGTCGCGCCCGACGAAGCTCAGGGCGTCCGGCGCTCGATAGGGCTGCTTCGGGCGCTCGAGGATCGCCTGCGGCACGAGCCCACGGGCGGCCCGCTTCAGGATGTGCTTCTCGTCGAGCACGTGGAGCTTGTAGGACGCCGGGAGGGCGTTGGCGAATTCGACCACGTCCGGGTCGAGAAACGGGAACCGCCCTTCGACCGAGTGCGCCATCAGCATCCGGTCGCCCTGCGATGACAGGAGGTACCCGGACAGCAGCGTCCTCACCTCGAGGTACTGCGCCCGCGACAAGGGTTCCCACGTCGCGAACTCGGACGGCAGGTCGGCCACGAGCCGCTCGACGGCGTCGATCCCTCGGATCTCTCCCAGGAGCGGTGCCGAGAAGAAGCGCTTCAGCGCCGCGGCGGACGTCCAGCGCGGCAGGTGGGAGAACGCGGGATGATCGCTCCGATCGAGCCCCTGCGCGAAGAACTTCCTGGCCATGGCCCGGGCGGAGGACGGCGAGCGAGCAAGGTACGGGTACAGTCGATCGAGCAGGATCGGGCGGCGCTCGGAGTCCGGCTGTCTCGCCCAGAAGGCCCGCACCTTCGCCTCGCGAAAGATGTCGTACCCCCCGAGCATTTCGTCACTCCCCTCCCCCGTGAGGACCACCTTGAAGCCGCTCTCGCGCACCAGCCGCGAAAGGAGGTAAAGGGGTGCGGGTGCCGTCCTCAGGATCGGACGCTCGGCGTGAATGACCACTTCGGGAAACGCTTCCGCGATGTCCGCCCTGGCACAGCGGACGGCGGTATGCTCCGAGTGCAGTTGCTCGACCATGAGCCTCTGATAACGCGTCTCGTCGAACTCCGCGTCCTCGAACTGAAGGGAGAAGGTACGGAAGATCCCGCCCTTCGCGCTCCGCCCGAGCGCCGCGATGACCGACGAATCGAGGCCACCGGAGAGGTACGATCCCACCGGCACGTCCGACCGGAGCATGCGGAGCCGGGTGGCGCGCTCCAGCTGCGCCCGGAGCGCCTCGGCGGCCTCCGGGAGCGGCAGTTCGTACGGCTCGCCCCGAGCGGGGAATCGAGGCTGCCAGTACTTGCGCTCGCGCATCGCCGGGCCGCGGGGCTGAGAGAAGTCGACGGTCAGCGTGTGTCCAGGCTCGAGCTCGCGGATTCCGCGGAACACGGTGACGGGCGCCACGGTGGTCCAAAACGTGAAGACCTGATCCAGCCCTTCGGGATCGATCGCCCTGGGAAACGCGGGGTCCGCGAAGAGCGCCTTGACCTCCGAGGCGAAGGCGAACCTCTCGCCGGAGGCGGCGTGGTAGAGGGGCCGCACGCCGAGCCGGTCCCGGGCGAGGAAGAGGCGTCGCGCGCGCCGGTCCCAGAGGGCCAACGCGAACTGCCCGTTGAATCGCTCGACCGAGCGCTCTCCCCACTCCTCGTACGCGTGCACGAGCACTTCGGTATCGGAATGGGTGCGGAACCGGTGCCCCTTGAGCTCGAGCTGCTGCCGGAGCTCGGGATAGTTGTAGACCTCGCCGTTGAAGACGATCCAGAGGGTCCCGTCCTCGTTGGACAGCGGCTGCTGGCCGGTCGACAAGTCGATGATCGAAAGGCGAGCGTGCGCGAGACCGGCCCAGTCGTCCCGGTAGACACCGAACTCGTCCGGCCCGCGGTGCCGGATCGCTCCCGCCATCCGGCGCAGGAGGCCCCCGTCCGGCGGCGGGAGCTCCTTCAGGTTCACGAGGCCGGCGATGCCGCACATGGCGTGGATGGCCGCAGCGGAGCGGCGGGCGGAGGTCTGGCGCCCGCCGATCCTCCGCTTCCCCTACGGAAGCCGCCCCGCCCTGAGAAGGACGAAGCGGGCCAGATTGGAGACGCTGTCGAGGTTCGCGGGAACGAGGTCCTCGTCCGCCACCTCGATGCCGTATCTCGTCTCGAGATGCCGGATCAGCTCCAGCACGCCGGTAGAGTCCACGACGCCCCGCTCCATGAGGGAATCCCCGTTGCCCAGCGACGGATCGTCCCGGCCGAACAGGAAGTTGCCGACCACGTAGCTCCGCAGTTCCCTCTCCACCTCTTCCATGCGCGTCCTTCCTCGGATGATCGCGTGGGCCCGCGGCTCAGGGGGCGCCGGCGTGGCGCCGGACCTCCGGCACCTCCTCGACGAGCACGGGCGGTAGGTGCAGGTAGCGGGTCGTCCTTCGCTTCGACTCGATGTCGTCGTACACGCTCCGCACCTCCGCCTCGGTGATCCCGACCACCGGCGCGACCTCCGCCGCCGGCACGCCGTGGTTGTGCGCCCACAGGCAGAGATCCATCCGATCGTAAGGCAGCGCGAAGTAGAACTCCTCCTGGGTCTGCGGCATCGAGTACGTGTCCGTGGTCGGCGGGCGCCGCCGGATCTCCTCGGGCACGTCGAGCTCCGCAGCGAGGGCGTAGACCTGGGTCTTGTAAAGGTGCGCGATCGGCTTGAAATCCGCGAGACCGTCACCACCCTTCACGAAGAACCCCTGATCGTACTCCAGCCGGTTGGGGGTCCCGGCCACCGCGTAGTGGTGTCGCTCCGCGTGGAAGTACTCGGTGAGCGTCCTTGCACGCTGCTTCATGTTGGACGCGGCGACGACCTCGAGGTACGCCTCGAGCGGAAGGCGTGCGCGCCGGGTTGCTCCCGACGGCGCCTGGGCCACCACCTGGAAGACGTTGAGCCGAGTACTCCCCGTGATGGGTGGGAGGACGATCTTGGATCTCCAGCCCTCCGCGAACTCCGGGATCACGGACCGGATGGCGTCGTCGCGGTACCGGTAGCACCCCATGGCATCGAGCGCTGGCCCGAGTTCCACCGTTTCCGTGCGTATGCCGAGGCGCGAGGCCAAGAGCCCCGCCAGCTCGAGGCTCTCGTGCGACGAGTCTCGGTCGGGCATGAGGAGACCGACGACCCGGCCGGGGGTGAGGGCCCGCGCGCACAACGCGGCCACGAGGGAGCTGTCGATCCCGCCTGAGATTCCCACCACCGCGCCGCGACGCTTGAGGTCCGAGACGACGATCCTGCGGATCGACTCCGCCAGCGACCCCACGACCCTGGCGCCGTCGAGTTCCAGGACGCGCTTCGAGAACATGCCCCCTCCCGGAAGGAATGCCGGCATCGAGGACGCCGGGCCTCCGCGGAACCGGGTGATTCTAGGTGCGGTGCCCGGGGGCAGTCAAATCCGTCGCGGCGCGCGGGCAACCTCAGCCCACCAGCTTGTTCTTGCTCCAGCGGGGGCTCTTGATCTCGTACTTGGCGACCTTGTAGTTCATCACCCTCGACGAGACTCCGAGGAACTTCGCGGCGTCCTTCTGCACCCAGTTGTTGATCCGGAGCGCCTCGAGGATCGCCTGCTTCTCCAGGTCGTCGAGGTCGATACCGTTGGGCGGCAGGCGCAGGTTGAGCGACGCGAGGCCGTCCGAGGCGGAAGGCCCGGTACCGGACGCGAACAGATTCAGGTCCTCGTCGCCGATGAAGCGCCCCTCGCACATCAGGACCGCGCGCTCGATGGCGTTCTCGAGCTCCCTGATGTTCCCCGGCCACGTGTGCCTCTTCAGACTCTTGACCGCATTCGGCTCGAGCCCGCGGACGTCCTTCTTCAGCTCGGAGGCGAAGCGCTGGATGAAGTGGCTGGCCAGCGGGACGATGTCCTCCTTCCGCTCGCGGAGCGCCGGCACCTTGATGTTCACCACGTTGAGGCGGTAGTACAGGTCCTCGCGGAACTCGCCGCGCCGCACCGCCTCCTCCGGGTTCTTGTTGGTGGCCGCGACGACGCGCACGTCGACCTTGATGGTCCGAGAGCCGCCCAGCCGCTCGAACTCCCGCTCCTGGAGGACCCTGAGGACCTTGGCCTGGGTGGACGGGCTCATGTTCCCGATCTCGTCCAGAAACAGCGTCCCCTCGTTGGCCAGCTCGAACCGCCCGGTCCGCTGCCGATCGGCGCCGGTGAACGCGCCGCGCTCGTGGCCGAACAACTCGGACTCCAGGAGGTTCTCGTGGAGCGCCGCGCAGTTCATCTTCACGAACGGGCGGTCCGCGCGGCTCGAATTCCGGTGGAGCGCCTCGGCGACCAGCTCCTTTCCGACGCCGGTCTCTCCCAAGACGATGACGGTGGCGTTGGACCGGGCGACCTTCTCGATCGTCCGGAAGACCTCCTTCATCTGCGGGCTCTCGCCCACGATGTTCTCGAACTTCGGGATGATCGTCTCGCGGTCGTACGCCTGGAGCCGCGCCAGAAGGCGGCGATGCTCGAGGGCACGCTCCACCTTCAGCTCGAGCTCCTCCAGGTCGAAAGGCTTCAGCGCGTAGTCGAAGGCGCCGGCCTTCATCGCCTCCACGGCGGACTCGACCGTCCCGTAGGCGGTCATCACGACCGCGACGGTCCCCTCGTTCAGCATCTTGCAGCGCTTCAGGACCTCGAGGCCGCTCCGGTCCGGCATCTTGTAGTCGGTCAGGAGGACGTCGAACACTTCCTCCTCGAGGCGCGTGATCGCTTGCGAGGCGTCCGACGCCTCCGAAACCTGCCAGTCGCGGTCGCGGAAGGCCGCCGCGATCCCCTCGCGGAGCGTCGGCTCGTCCTCGGCGACCAGGATCTTCTTCATTCGGTCACTCCGCTGCCGCCCCGACCATGGGGATTCGGACGGTGAACACGGCGCCGCATCCCTGCGTTCCGACGACGTCGATCAGGCCCCGGTGACTGTCCACGATCTTCTTGGCCATGGAGAGCCCGACTCCGGACCCCTGCTTCTTGGTGGTGAAGAACGGATAGAACAGCTTGTCGCGATGCTCCTCGGCGATGCCCGGGCCGGTATCGGAGACCGTCACCGTGAGGTACCGGTCGAAGCCCTGCCACGGGTCGCCCTTGGACCTTCCCGCCGGACGGTAGGGCGTGCTCGCGGCCGCCGGCGCCCGGGTCAGCGACGTCTCGATCGTGAGCATCCCTTCCTCGCCCATCGCTTCCATGGCGTTGAGGAACACGTTCTCGAAGACCTGGCGGAGCTGTCCCCGATCCATGAGACAAGGAGGGATGCCTTCGGCGAAGCGTCGCTCGATCGCGATCCCGGGACGCCCGCGGCGGCCGGAGGCGACGTTCAGTGCCTCGTCCAGCACCGGCTCGATCCTGGCCGGGGCGAGGGAAAGCGACACGGGCCGGACGAACTCAAGGCTCGACGTGATGGTCCGGTTGAGGCGCAGCACCTCGGCGATGATCTTGTCGAGGAGGTCTCGTCCGGCCGTTTCCGCCGATAGACGCCGCTTCAGGAGCGAGCAGCTCACCTCGATGGCGGCCAGGGGGTTGCGGATCTCGTGAGCGAGATTCGCGGCCATCTGCCCGAGGGCCGCGAGCCGATCTCGGAGCCGCTCCTGCTCCTCCTTGTGCTCGACGTGGGTGAGGTCCTTGAAGAAGACCGCGGCGCCCATCGGCTCGCCGTCCTCCCCGGGGACGAGGGACAGCGTGAAGCCGATGGTCTTTCCACTCTCGGAGCGGGACCGGAGATCGATCTCCGCGCGGTTCGGGAGACTCGACATGCTGAACGACTCCCGGAGGATCTGGGCGAGCTGCGGATGCTCCCCGAGCGCCGCCTCGACCGGGGTCCCGCAGACGGGGAGGTCCGGCAGCTCCAGGATCAGGCGCGCCGGCTCGTTCATCAAGACGAGGCGCCCCTCACGATCGATCGTGAGAATGCCGCACCGCATCCCGTTCACGAGGCCTCGATAGAACTGATCCTCGTGAACGGTCGTGGGTTGCGCGGCCGACACGCCGCACACTCCGCCCATGGGACTCGAGGCCTCCCCGCGGCGGCGCCACCCACCGCCGGACGATCGGTCGTGCCCTGACCCGTTACGAGGTTGGAATCTAGGTTCCGGTCCCGCGGGAGGCAAGTCCGTGGTGGTCTCCCGAATGATCTCGCCCTGGCACGACATCCGTCCCCCCCTCGGCCGAGCGGTTCAGCTCCCCTGGAGGGAGCCCCCGTACCAGACGAGGCCCGGGATGGGCTGAGAAGGAATCTGGGCGTCGTACAAAGTGGCGTCGCTCTCGAACGTGAGCGGGAACGAGCCCATCGTGGCGACCCGGAAGGTCAGGGTGATGACCGTCATCGTCCCCGACACGTCGATTGCGGGCTCGCTGCCGACGCGCGTCGCGTTCACGACGACAGCGCCGAGCGACGGCTTGTTCGACACGATGTAGTTGACCTGGTTGCCTCCGGTCTCGAGGAGCCCACCCGCCGACCAACCGACGTAGGTGACGTAATCCGCGTTGTAGCCGACGTTGAAGCCCGCTCCGTACAACCCGCTCGTGCCGGACACCTGCACCAGGACCGTCACCGCGTCGCCGGCCTTGGTCCCCTCGGCCATGGTCACCAGGTGACCACCAGGCGTGAACCTCGCCGGCACGAAGCTGGCGGTGGGTGGCGTGGGGCTGGGCGAGATGACCTTGCCGGTGCTGGATCCACCGCCACCGCAGGCCAGCTCGAGTACGGCCAACGTCAGTAGCAACCCCTTGGCAGCGACGCTCATGATCCGGAGTCCCCCTCGTCGCGCGCTCGCGTGAGCTCTCATCGTGATGGACATGCGCTGGCGCTCCAGGTCGTTCCGTTCCAGCAGGTTTCCAGGAGATCCGTCACCCCTGACGAGTAGATGTACGCGATGTCTTCACCGTCGATCATGCCGTTGCCGTCCAGATCGACAACCTCGAGATAGCGAGGGTCCCGTCGGCACGAATTCGGGTTTACGAGGAAACTCGCGTTCGAGCTGAGCAGCCACTGCGTGTCGGCGGTGGTCAACCTCTTCACGCCGCCCGTCGATTCGTCGCTCGTATTCACGTCGAAGCGAATCGGATTGATCAGGACCTCGAACGCCTGATGTCTCGTCCCGAAGACATGCCGGCCGTCGGGACCCGCCGGCGCCAGCACCGTCGCGTCCCACTTGCCGACCTCCGCGGCCTGTTCGCCCACGATCGAGCCCGCCGCCGAGACGAGGCTCTGCATGCCCTGGCAGCAGCCCGCACCGTCGCAGCTCGTCACGGAGACGGAGTCGGCGCGGACGTTTCCGAGACTGGGGTTGGGCACGGGCGCGGGCGGAGAGCCGCACACGACCGTCTCTCCGGACGGAGGAACGAACTCGAGCGAGGAGCCCGCCGGGAAATTGGCTCCTCGGACCCCCACCGTCACCTGGGTCCCCTGCCGAGTGGAGATCGTGGTCAGGCTGTCGATCCGCGGTGCCGGCCAGCCTGAGACTTCATTGGAGAAGTCGGGCGATTCCTCGCCCGCGGCGTTGTAAGCCTTGACGGCCAGATACCACGTCGTGCAGTCGGCGAGGCTTGCCACGGTCGCCTGGCACGTCGCGGTTTCCCCGGCGGACTGGCAGGCGTTTCCCCCGTCCATCGAGGCGGTGTATTGTCCGGTCGCCGTTCCGTAGTAGATCCGATAGCCGGTCGCGCCACTCACGCCATTCCAGGCGAGGGTGATCGTGCCGGCGGACGTGGGAGCCGGGATCACGAGGACCAGTGCCATGATCCAAGAACGACGAATGAGGCTGAGTCCGAGCATCCCCACCTCCGCCTGGAGATCCACCGCCCCCGGGGGCAATCGGCAAGGGGAATGCCATCCCGCCGTCGAACGCTGAACATTCAGACGAAGTGACTATCTTGCTTCTTCGCAGTGAGTTGGGCTTGGTCCACCGTGATCGATCCACCCAAACCCGACACCTCGGACGGACGAATTCTTACGAATCGGTAATTTATCCGTGCCCGGTGTAATTTATGCTTCTTCCAGATTTACAGGGTCCGAAGGAACCGCGAGGCCGGTAACGCAACCCGTCCGCCTCCTGGGCCGGAAGGCCTGCCGCGTGGCGCCGCGGTGAGTCCTGAACTAGATTTCTCGCCGCGGATGGCCGAAATGCGGTTCCCCCTCGTTCATGACATGCTCGCGCGCGCCGCCCAAGCGCGCCCCGACGCTCCCCTCGTCCTCGATGGACGGGATCGCTCGACCTACGCGGAGGCGGAGCGGGCCTCGAATCGGGTGGCGCGGGCGCTCGTCGCAGAGGGGATTCATCGCGGGGACCGGGTCGGGTTGATCGCGGACAACTCCCGGTGGTACGTCGAGGCGTACTACGGGATTCTGAAGGCCGGTGGCGTCGTCGTCTCGCTCAGCACGGCCGGCGATTCGAGAACCCACCGGGCGCTGCTCGCCGATTGTGGGGCGCGGGGCGTGGTCTGCGGCCCGACGCAGGCGCGGGCCGTGGCGGGCATCGCGGGCCTCCACGGGATCGAGTTCGTGCTCGGGCCCGCTCCGCCGGATTCCGCCGAGCCCGCCGGACTCGGTGTGTGCCGGATCCTGGAGCCCTCCGTCGTCCTCTCCGCGATGAGCGATCAGGCCCCGCCGGTGCGGGGAATCGACCTCGATCGCGCGGCGATCGTGTACACGTCGGGAAGCACCGGGAGGCCGCGCGGCGCGATCCTCCGTCACCTCAACATCGTCGCCAACACTCGCTCGATCGTGCAGTACCTCGGGCTGACCCCGGCGGACCGCGGGATGGTCGTCCTCCCGTTCCACTACGTCTACGGCAAGTCGCTGCTCAACACGCACGTCGCGGCCGGCGGGAGCGTGGTCATCGAGAACCGGTTCATGTACCCGCAGCAGGCTCTGGACACCCTCGAGCGGTCCGAGGCGACCGGCCTCGCGGGAGTGCCCTCCACCTTCGCCATCCTGCTGAACAAGTCGAACCTCGCGTCCCGTCGTCTCCCGAGCCTCCGGTACGTCACGCAGGCGGGCGGCGCGATGGCGCCGGAGCTGACGCGCCGACTCATCGAAGCCCTGCCCGGCAAGGAGATCTACATCATGTACGGCGCGACGGAGGCTTCCGCGCGCCTCTCCTACCTCGAGCCCGCCGATCTGCCCCGCAAGATCGGGAGCATCGGCAAAGCGATCCCCAACGTCGAGCTGCGGGTGCTGAGAGACGACGGTGCCGAGGTGGAGATCGGCGAGATCGGGGAGATCGTCGCGCGCGGGTCCAACATCATGGAGGGGTACTGGAACGCGCCCGAGGAGACCGCGGCCGTTCTGGACGAGAACGGCTACCACACGGGCGACCTCGGACGACGGGACGAGGAAGGATTCCTCTACGTCGTGGGACGCAAGCGCGAGATGATCAAGTCCGGGGCCCACCGGATCTCCCCGAAGGAGATCGAGGAGGTGCTGGTCGAACACCCTGCCGTGCACGAGGCCGCGGTCGTCGGGGTGCCGGACGAGATTCTCGGCGAGTCGATCGCGGCATTCGTGACCCTGCGTCCGGGGCACCCGCAGGACGGCGCGGGGATCCTCGCGTGGTGCAGGGAGCGATTGCCCGCTTACAAGATCCCGACGACGCTCCGGTCGCTCCGGGAGTTCCCGAGGAACGCCTCCGGGAAGATCGACAAGCTCGCTCTCAAACGGCCGGCCCTGGCCGACGCTCCGTGAGGCGGGGGCCGGAGCGGGTCGCCCTTCTTGCTTCGCGCGCCGCCGGCCGCTCTTCGCTCACGGGCAGGGATTCGACGCGTCGAGGGCCTCCCTCGGGCCCGGGATCATGTTCGAATCCCCGTAGGAGCTCACCCCGCAGGAGTTCTTGGCACGCACCAGATAATAGTAGATGGCGATGCTCTCCGTCGGAGGCGCGGAACGGGCGTCGTCGTACTCGCCGGTCGGCCAATTCGACGTCAGGCACGAGGCCCGCTGGAATCCCGAGTCTTCGTCTATCTCGGATACGAGTCCGGTGACGAGGTCGTAGACGGTTCCGGCCCCGGCCGACACGCTCTGACTGGCCCAGGTCAGATGCGTCCCGGTGGTTCCCCCGACATCGACCATGAGGTCGACGACTTCGATCGGGGCGCCATGGACCCCGGGATCGGTGTCGTTGCAGTCGCGGTCGTTGGCCGCGTAGCCCGTGGGCGTCGTGCAGGCCTGCACGGTCACCGCGGAGTTCCCGTAACCGTCGCCGTCCGCGTCCTGGTAGTACGTCGTCCACGGCGCCCCCGGCTTCAACGGATTGGAGCAAACTCCCGTCGCCGGATCGCAAACTCCAGCGTCGTGGCACAGATCGAGCGGCGTGCATATCACCGCGTTCGAGCCGACGCAGACGCCGGTCTGGCAAGTGTCCGTTTGGGTGCAAGCGTTGCCGTCGTTGCACGGCGAGTCGTTCGGCTTCTCCGGGTTGGAGCAAATACCCGTTCCCGTGTCGCAGATGCCCGCCTCGTGGCACTGATCGAGCGCGGCGCACGTAACCGGGTTCGAGCCGACGCAGACGCCGGCTTGGCAGGTATCGGTCTGCGTGCAGGCGATGCCGTCGTTGCAGGGGGAGTCGTTCGGCTTCTCAGGGTTGGGGCAGATGCCCGTGCCGGTGTCGCAGACGCCGGCCTCGTGGCACTGGTCGAGCGGGGTGCAGGTCACCGGGTTCGAGCCGACGCAGACGCCGGTCTGGCAAGTGTCCGTTTGGGTGCAAGCGTTGCCGTCGTTGCACGGCGAGTCGTTCGGCTTCTCCGGGTTGGAGCAAATACCCGTTCCCGTGTCGCAGGTACCCGCTTCGTGGCACTGGTCGAGCGCGGTGCAAGTGACCGTGTTGGATCCGACGCAGAAGCCGGATTGGCAGGTATCGGTTCGCGTGCAGGCGTTCCCGTCGTTGCACGGCGAGTCGTTGGGCTTCTCCGGGTTGGTGCAGATCCCGGTGCCCGCGTTGCAGACGCCGACCTCGTGACACTGGTCGAGCGCGGTGCAAATGACCGCGTTGGATCCGACGCAGACGCCGGTTTGGCAGGTATCGGTCTGCGTGCAGGCGTTGCCGTCGTTGCACGGCGAGTCGTTCGGCTTCTCCGGGTTGGAGCAGATCCCGGTGCCCGTGTTGCAGACGCCGATCTCGTGGCACCGATCGAGGGCGGTGCAGGTGACCGGGTTCGAGCCGACGCAGACGCCGGTCTGGCAGGTATCAGTCTGCGTGCAGGCGTTGCCGTCGTTGCAGGGCGTGTCAGCCGGCGCGATCCCGGGGGTCGAGCACAGCCCGGTCGCGGGTTCGCAGATTCCCGGAAGATGGCACGCATCCGGCTCCGTGCACGTGACCGTGAGGCACCGGCACGCATCGCCGATGCCGTTACCCAAGGAGTCCTGCTGGCTCGGGTTGTAAACGGTCGGGCAATTGTCGCAGGCGTCGTCGATCCCGTCGCCGTCGGTGTCGTTGCCCGATGGGGTGGCCGGGACGCAGCCGTCGTGCACCGCGCCGCCGACGCACGAGGTCACGCCCGTGCTGGCGCAGGCACCGACCCCGCAACTCGTCGCCACCGGGACGTAGCCTTCGTCCACCTGCCCGTTGCAGTTGTCGTCGATCCCGTTGCAGGTCGCATCGGTCGGGGCCGGCGCGCCCGGCACGCAGCTGTCGTGTATCGCCCCGCTTACGCAGGACGTCGTTCCGGTGCTGGCGCAGGCACCCACACCGCAGCTCGTCGGCGCCGGGACGTAACCCTCGTCCAACTGGCCGTTGCAGTTGTCGTCGATCCCGTTGCAGGTGGTGTCGGAGGCCGCCGGCGTGCCCGGGACGCAG
>JAIQFR010000111.1 GCA_020073205.1 Terriglobia bacterium | reverse complement strand
AGGTGGGCGGGGTGAGCAACCAGGACCCGCTCACCGGCCTCTCCATGAGCCTGGTGAACCCCGATTCGATCGAGGAGATCGAGATCATCACGGCCGGCGCGGGTGTCGAGTTCGGCCGCGCACAGGGCGGCTTCGCCAACATCATCCAGAAGCAGGGCTCGAACGACTTCGAGGGGACGTTCAACTTCCTGTTCAAATCGAGCCTCCTCGACGGCGGTGCCTCGGCGTATCCCGGCGCACCGGTTCCCAAGTACCAGCACCTCGAACCCGCGATCCAGCTCTCGGGCCCCGTCGTCAAGGACAAGATCTGGTACAGGATCTCCCACGAGTACATCCAGGAAGAGGACCCGGTCGCCGCCGCCGGCGGGACGGCGGTGGTCACGACGAAGCGCCAGATCAACTCCGACGCGGTCACGTGGCAGGTCTCGCCGCGGAACAAGCTGCAATTCACCTACTCCGCGGATCCGCTGACGATCACCAACTTCGGTGTCGGCCGGCTCCTCCCGGTCGCGTCGTCGGAGCGGCGCGAGCTGGGCGGGCCCGTCTACCGCCTCAGCTGGACGGCGCCGTTCTCCGCAAAGATCCTCGTGGACAGCCTGGTCTCGTACCAGGACAGCCACACCAACATCCTGCCGAGCACCCGGGGGGTCCCCAACAACTGCGTGCAGAGCGCCCCGTCCGGGGTCCTGGGATCGCTTCCCTTCGTCTCGCAGGCGCTGTGCACGAACCTCGAGAGCGGCCAGACCTCCGGGTCGTCGTACCTGACCTGGAGGGACAAGCGCCAGCGACTCACGTTCAAGAGCACGGCGAACATCTTCGGCGGCCACTTCCTGGGCATGGACCACCAGTTCAAGGTGGGATTCAGCGTCGAGAACGAGCGCTATTTCCGTTACGAGGACCGCGAGCCGGACGTCTCCTTCTACATCTATCGCCCCCAGAACAGCAACCAGAACCAGTCGGGCGACATCAACCCGGTCGCGGTGGTCCAGGGACGCTTCGCGGTTCCGACCATCTCGAACACCCGGGCCACCGACACCGCGAGCGCGGTGTTCTTCGAGGACCAGATCAAGCCGCGGCAGAACCTCAGCATCACCCTCGGGCTCCGGATCGACCGGGAGTCGCTCAACTCCGACGGGTTCCAGCCGTTCGACCCGGCCGCCGAGGAGGAGAAGTTCAACGTGCTCCGCGAGGCGAGGGCCAAGTCCTACGCCGAGGACCAGGTTCGTCTCAATCCCGCGCTCGACTACGCGACCGAGCTGGCAAAGGACTACGCCAGCCAGGATCTCTTCACCGAGCAGATGTACCAGTCGTTCACCGGCTACGAGGACATCCGGGGCTTCACGAGGCAGTTGGGGGCCATCGTCGGGCCGGACGTGGACGCGGTCGTCGGACCTGCCATCACCGCGAGCAAGAACTTCTACCAAAAGCGGCGGGCCGACAGCATCGACATCACCAACACGAACTTCGGCCCCCACATCGCGGTCTCGTGGGACCCGTGGAGCAACGGCAAGACGAAGCTGGCCTTCTCGGGACGTCGCCTGTATGGCGCGACCCCGCTGAACGTCCCGCTCTCCGAGATCGAACCGGCCATCGCGACCCTGCGGTTCCAGGCCAAGCGCACCGCGACGGGGGTCTGGCAGGCCTCGCTCGCCAACGGACTCAATCCCGCGGCTACGGTCCAGGTCGTGGACCGGAACCTTAGGACGCCCTACAACGACGAATTGACGTTCTCGCTCGAGCGGGAGATCTTCGCCGAGACGTCCGCGAAGCTGACCTACATTTACCGGCGTTTCGTGGACCAGTTCCAGGACCAGGACCTCAACCACTATCCCGCGGACTACGGAAGGTGCCTCGTTCAGGTCGATCCCAAGGCCCGCGCGTCCTGGATCTCGGTCGTCTACGATCAGAACGGCCGGCCGATCCCCGACGGGAAGCTCGACGATTGTGACGGCCAGCTCACGGTGCCCTTCAACGCGGCCGGGAGCGGCGGCGGCGACACGGGAGGCGGGTCCAACTCCAAACTCAACTTGAGAGAGCTGCTGCACGGCCCCGACGGCTACCTGGACACCTACACCCACAACCTCGGGTGGGGCTCGATCTACATGACCGGCAACTTCAATTTCGCGACCTACAAGGGGTTGCAGCTCGAGGTCATCCGTCGCCAGTACAGGAACTGGCAGATGAACGCGTCCTACACCTGGTCGAGGGCGCTCGGCAACGGCGAGAGCTGGAACTCGTTCCTGGGAGACGACCGGACGACGCGGGACGCCGAATTCGGCTACCTCTCGTACGACGTGCGGCATTCGGTGAAGGTCAACGCGACCACGATCACCCCGTGGGGCTTCCGCGCGGGCACCGCCGTCACGTGGCAATCCGGCCTGCCCTACTCGATCCTGGAGCAGAAGCCGACGGCGGACAGCGCGCCGCCCTCTCTTTACGGTCTGGGCGATCCGGAGCCTCGCAACCGGCTCCGGTACCCCACCGGACGGCGCAACGACCAGCGGAACCGGCCGTACTGGAACGTCGACGTCAAGCTGGACAAGGAGATGAACCTCGGAAAGGGGATGAATCTCCAGGTCGCCGCGGACATCTTCAACCTTCTGGACGACCGCACCTACCAGATCTGGAATCCGTTCGCCGAGCTTGGCGATCAACTCAACGGGTACAACGACGGCTTCACCCGAATCGGACGCAACTACCAGCTGAGCATGAAGCTGTCGTTCTAGCCGGAACCGAGAGCATCGAAGTGGAAGCGGGGGGCCGCCTTCGGGCGGCCCCCGGCGCAAGGGTGGTGGCCGCGGCGGATTCGGGCGAGCCGCCCCAGCGCCCGATCGCCCGAGGGACCGGGATCAAATTCCGGCGCCACCCGTCCCGGAAGCCATGACGCACTGCAATCTCGACACCGGGCGGAGCTGCGGGGCTCGCGGCGCCCCTCCCGCGGAGCGCCTCCCCGCCGCGAGGTGGGCCGCCCGCGCGGGCCTGGTGCTCTTCCTCCTGTTCCTCCCGCTTACCGGCCGCGGTGCCGAGGGCACCCTCGGCGACCCCGGGCTGGACTGGCGCGACGGGCCCGTCCGGTATCTTCTGACCCATGACGAGTACGATCGTTACGGGAGGCTGAGGACCGCGGAAGCCCGCGGCGCGTTCGTCGCTCGGTTCTGGCGGCGGCTCGACCCGGATCCCGACACCCCCGAGAACAGCTACAAGGAGCGATTCGACCGACTTCGCGTCCAAGCCGACCAGCGCTTCGGCAATTCCGTCGTCGCCGGATGGCGAACCGACCGGGGACAGGTCCTGATGCTGCTCGGAGAGCCGGACTCGGTGAGACGCCTCGCCGGCGACCCGGTTTCGGTGATGCGGGAGATCTGGACGTACAACCGTCGCCCCGGCGGCCGCGCGGAGCCTCTCGAGATCGTTTTCTACGGCGACCGTTCGGGGCAGTTCCGCCTCCAACCGCCCCCTGGAGCCGAGACGGAGCAGTTCCGCGACCCGGTGGAGCTGGTCCGGGAGTTCCAGCGGGTGCGCTCGCAGCAGCGTAACGCGATGATCGCGTTGCCGCGGGATCTGACCGAGCTCTACGAACAGCTCCACCCGTTCGATTACGCGACCGCGACCCGCTACCGCGCCAATCCAGGGAGACCACGGCAACTCGACCAGGGATCCGGCTCGAGATTCGGATCGGCGACGGAGGCAGCAGAGGGGCCCGCGTCGCCGATCGCCTCCGATGCCGCGTACTTCTTCCAGTCGGCGGACGGTGGAACGATGGCCGTGCTGGCCCTCGAGTACCGATCCGACCCGTCGTCGGGCGACTCGGGAGACCGGCAAGGATCGCCGGAGGTCGAGCCCAAGGTCTCCGCCTGGATCCTCGACGCCGACGATCGGCTCGCCGGGCGCTCTCCGGCGGAAGTCGTCGTGCGCCTCGAGCGGCGGCCGACCTTGGAGCGGGCCGGCTCGATGATGTTCACGGGCCGGGCGTACCTCGAGCCCGGAACCTACGAAGCGCGCTACACCGTCGAGGATCGCCCGCACAAGCTCCTCGCCATCAGGAACGTGACCCTGGCGGTTCCGGACATTCCGCTCGGCGAGCTCGGTGCGAGCACGGTGGTTCCGGCCTTGCGATTCGGACCGGTTCAGGACGGGCATGCCACGCCGTTCGCCGTCGGCTCCGAGGAGGTCGTGCCGAAGCCTGGCGCGAGCTTCCGACGGGGCGAGCCGCTCCGCATCTACTTCCAGGTCTACGGCGCGGCGCGGGATCCCGCCATCCGCCGCCCGCGAGTGGACGTCACTTTCCGGTTTCAGTGGGCGGGGGCCCGGAGGTTCAGGCAGCAGGGGGAGCCGGTGACCGTGCGAGGTGCCGCCGGGGAGTCCATGGGGCTCACGCTCCCCGTCAAGGATTGGCCTGCTGGAGACTACCGGGTCGAGATCGACCTCGTCGACCGCGTCTCCGGCGCCCGGACCTCGACGGGGGGGAGCTTCAGGATCGCGGATTGAACCCGGCGCGCCGCCCCGCTAGAATGCCGCCCCGCGTCCCGACGAGCGTTCCGGGTCGGGCGCGGGAGACCCCGCATGCGGATCCACGACACGCTGACGCAGCGCCTCACGACCCTCGAGCCTCTCGAGTCGGGGCACGTCCGGCTCTATACGTGCGGACCGACGGTCTACGACTACGCCCACATCGGCAACTTCCGGACCTACGTGTGGGAAGACCTGCTCCGCCGCGCGCTGCGCCACCTGGGGTTCCGGGTCACCCAGGTGATGAACATCACCGACGTCGAGGACAAGATCATCGCGAAGGCGATGGCCTCGGGGATCACCCTCGACGAGACCACCGCCCCGTTCATCGCCGCCTTCTTCGAGGACCTCGACGCGATCGGCATCGAGCGCGCCGAGCACTACCCGCGTGCGACGGAGCACGTCCCCGAGATGATCGCGCTCGCGGCGCGCCTGAGGGACAACGGCCACACCTACGAGAGCCAGGGATCGCTCTACTTCCGGATCTCGTCGTTCGAGGGATACGGGCGGCTCTCGCACCTCGATCGGCGAGAGATCCGGGTCGGCGCGAGGGTGGACAGCGACGAGTACGACAAGGAGGACGCACGGGACTTCGTCCTCTGGAAGGCGGAGCGCCCCGGGGAGCCGGCCTGGGACTCGCCGTTCGGACGGGGACGTCCCGGCTGGCACCTCGAATGCTCGGCGATGAGCATGAAGTACCTCGGGGAGAGCTTCGACCTCCACACCGGCGGCGTCGACAACATCTTCCCGCATCACGAGAACGAGATCGCGCAGAGCGAGTGCGCCACCGGCCGGCCGTTCGTGAGGCACTGGATGCATGCCGCCCACCTGATGGTGGACGGAGAGAAGATGTCCAAGTCGAAGGGGAACTTCCACACGCTTCGCGATCTCCTCGCGCGGGGGAACGACCCCAGGGCCCTCAGATTCCTGCTCCTCTCCGCTCACTATCGCAGTCCACTGAACTTCACCTTCGAAAGCCTCGCCCGCTCCGCGTCCGATCTGACGCGGCTCACCGATTTCATCGCCCGGATCGATCGGGAGCCGGCGCCGCCCGGCCGCGACGCCGGCTTCGAGGATCGCCTCTCCCGCTCCGAGGCGGAATTCGACGACGCCCTCGCGGCGGACCTCAACGTCAGCGGAGTCCTGGCCGCGCTCTTCAGGACGGTCCGAGAGGGGCATTCGGCCCTGGACCGCGGCGAGCTGCCGGAGGTCACGAGGCAGGCGCTCCGCGGTACCCTCCGGAAATGGGACGCCGTGCTCGGTCTGCTCGGACGGCCGGAGGAGATTCTCGACGCCGAGATCGAGGACCTCATCGGCCGGCGCACCGCGGCGCGGAAGTCCCGTAACTTCTCCGAGGCCGACCGTCTCCGGCAAGAGCTGGCGGACCGCGGAGTCCTCCTCGAGGACACGCCCCAGGGGGTTCGCTGGAAGCGATCGAGGCTCCCCGCCGCGTCCCGCTGATCCGCCGCCGCCTCGCGCCCCCGGGCTCGGCCGTTTCGAGCGCGGCCGGGTCCAGCACGGATACGACCGTGGACGAGAACGCCAAGATCGAGCCCTCTAAGGACCCCCGGCAGCGCCTCGGCGCCGCGGGTGAGGCCAAAGCGGCGGAGGCGCTGGCGCGCTCCGGGATCAAGATTCTCGCGCGCCGGTACCGGTGCAGGGCGGGGGAGATCGACCTGGTCGCGCTCGACGGCCGCGTCGTGGTTTTCGTGGAGGTCAAGACGCGAAGGGGCACCGGCTATGGCCGGCCGGCAGAGGCGGTCACGGCCCGGAAACGGGCTCACATCGCGCGCGCGGCGGGGTTCTTCCTGGCGGAGCTGGGCTCGCATCCACCGCCCTGCCGGTTCGACGTGGTCGAGGTCCTTTCCGCCGCCGACGGCACGCTCGCAGCGCGCCACATACGCGACGCCTTTCGCCTCGGCCTCTGGGCGGATCGCGCGCCTGCCGGACGCCGCGCAAGGCGAGATTGACGCGCCGCGCGGGCTGCGATACTCTCAATCGCTTGCCGGGGGCTCCATCGCGGCCTACATGCCCGGACCGGGCTGGGGACGAGAGAACCGGCGTGCATCGTGCGGGAATAGCTCAGTTGGTAGAGCACGACCTTGCCAAGGTCGGGGTCGCGGGTTCGAGTCCCGTTTCCCGCTCCACCCTTCGCTCCTTCCTCGACCGTCATTGCCGATTCACCGCGCCCGCTCGCGACGACACCGCCACGTCCGGGCCGCTTCGGAGCCGACCATGAAGCGTTTCTCGATCTTGCTGGCCCTCGCGCTCGCCTTCCTCGCGCTCGCCCCTGCCCCCGCCCCGTCGCGAAAGACGGCCAGGAAGCGCGGGCCGATGGGGGCCCCCGAAACGAGGAGGATCGTGCTCGCGCCCGGCGATCCCGCCCCTTCGCTCGGCGGGAAGGCCCCGACCGGCGAGAGCAAGACCGTCCGCTGGAACGAGCACGTGCTGACCGTCGTGAACTTCTGGGCGACGTGGTGCGTGCCGTGCAAGGGCGAGATGCCGGTCCTGGAGGACCTCTACGACCGCCGGGCAAAGGACGGCCTCGAGATCGTGGGCGTCGAGGTGGGGCGCGGGAGCGCGGAGGACGCGCGCCGCTTCCTGGCCGACCTCAAGATACGGTTCCCCGTGATCCACGAGACGCCCGGCATCCAACTCGAATGGGGTGGGATGTCGGTCCTGCCCATGACGTTCCTCGTGAGCCGTGAAGGGAAGATCCTCCGACGCTACGCCGGGGCGACCCCGCGTCAAACCGAGGGGCTCGTCGCCGACGTGAACGCCGTTCTCGAAGGGCGTCCTTTGGCGGTGCAGCCGTTCCCGGAAGACGAGCCGAAGCCGGCAGAGCCGCCGGCTCCCGCTCAGCCGATGGGTAAGAGCCCGCGTCCGTAGCTTTCGGCGTGGTACGACGAGCGCACGAGCGGTCCCGACTCGACGTGCCGGAATCCCATCTCGGTCCCGAGGCGCCGGAGCGATTCGAACGCGCCGGGGTCCACGATCCTCGCGACGGGCAGGTGCTCTCGCGTGGGTTTCAGGTACTGCCCGAGCGTGAGCACGTCGACGCCGGCGCCCCTGAGATCGGAAAGCACCGCGACGACCTCTTCGTCCCGCTCGCCCAAACCCAGCATCAGGCTCGACTTCACCAGCATCGAGGGGTGCCCTGAGTCACGGCGCGCAGCCGCGGCGGAGAGCAGCGCGAGCGAACCCTCGTAGGTCGAGCCGCGTCGAGCGGTCCGGTAGAGCCTCGGAACGGTCTCGACGTTGTGGGCGAAAACCTCGGGCTCACCCTCGAGAACGCGGTCCAGCGCTCCCGACTTGCCCTTGAAATCCGGGGTCAGCACCTCCACGGCGCACGACGGCAGCCGGGACCGGATCGCGAGGATCACGTCGCGGAAGTGCGTGGCGCCGCCGTCCGCGAGGTCGTCCCGGTCGACGCTGGTGATCACGGCGTGGCGCAGGCCGAGCCGGGCGACGGCCTCCGCGACGTGGGCCGGCTCCTCGGGATCCACCCCGGGGGCCGGCCGCCCGCTCTTCACGCTGCAGAAGCCGCAGGATCGCGTGCAGGTGTCGCCCAGGATCATGAACGTGGCGGTACCGGCGTTCCAGCACTCGTAGATGTTCGGGCAGCGGGCTTCCGTGCAGACCGTGTTGAGGCGCAGCTCGCCGACCATCGAGCGAACGCGGCGGAACTCCTCGTCCGTCCTGAGCCGGATCTTCAGCCAAGGGGGCCGCGGCCCCTCCCTCCTCGCGTCCATGGAATCCCTCGCTCCGTCCCGGGCCCGGCGGCGGCGGGACGGATCACGAGGATAGCTTGTCCCCCTCGGGGATCGCCAATCGCTCGGACCGGGAACGGGAGGAGACGGCGGAGTAACCCAGCACCTGCGCGACGCGGGCGGCGGCCGCCGCCGCGACCGCCGGAATCGCCGGACGCCCACCGGTGGTTTCCGCGAGGGAGGTGACCCGTCGCCCCTCGAGGCCGCAGGGAACGATGGTCTCGAACCCCGAGAGATCCCCCGCCACGTTGAGCGCGAAGCCGTGGGAGGTGATCCACCCGGCCCCGATCCTCACCCCGATCGCTGCCAGCTTCCGGTCGCCGACCCAGACGCCGGTCAGCCCCGGAATCCTCCTGCCGCGGACGCCGAAATCCGCGGCGGTCAGGATCAGGGCCTCCTCGAGGTCGCGGAGGTAGGCGTGGGCGTCCCGTCGCCCCTCGACGAGGGCGAGGATCGGGTAGCCCACGAGCTGTCCGGGGCCGTGGTACGTGACGTCGCCGCCGCGGCCGCTCTCGTGGATCTCGATGCCCAGCTCCTCGAGCCGGACGTCGTCCGCCAGGACGTTCCCGCGGTGCGCCGAGCGGCCCAGGGTGATGACCGGCGGGTGCTCCAGGAGGAGCAGCGTGTCGGGCGCCTCGCCCCGCCGCCGCGTGTCGACCAGCGCTTCCTGCAGCGCGACCGCCTCGGCGTACGGCACGGACCCGAGCCACCTCGCGAGAAGGACCTCCTGGCTCGTCACGTCGGGGTCACCCGGCGATGGGGAAAGCGCCGCGCCTGGGCGCGCTAGAGCAGCGACTCGTCGAAGGCCTCGAGCGATCGCTTGATCGACCGCAGGAACTGGTCGGCGACCGCGCCGTCCACCACGCGATGGTCGAACGAGAGCGCGAGGTAGATCATCGAGCGGATCGCGATCGCGTCGTCCACGACCACCGGTCGCTTCTCGATCCCGCCCGTCCCGAGGATCGCCACCTGGGGCTGGTTGATGATCGGGAGGCCGAACAGTCCGCCGAACATCCCGAAGTTCGTGACCGTGAACGTCCCGCCATGGACCTCGTCGGGGTTGAGCTTCTTGCTCCGCGCGCGGTCCGCCAGGTCGTTCACCTTCCGCGCCAGCCCGGCGATCGAGAGCTCGTCGGCGTTGCGGATCACCGGGACGATGAGCCCCCACTCCAGCGCGACCGCGAGCCCCACGTTGAGGTCCTTGTGGTAGACGATCTCGTCGGCCTCCACCGAAGCGTTCAGGATCGGGAAGGCCCGGAGGGCGTCGCAAGCGGCCTTGATGAAGAACGGCATGTAGGTGAGGCGCACGTCGTGGCGCTCCGAGTACCGTCCGGCGTGGGCTTCGCGAAGCCTCACGACGCGGCTCACGTCCGCCTCGAACACCGTGTGGACGTGGGCCGACGTCCGCTTGGACTCCACCATGTGCTCCGCGATCCGCTTGCGCATGGGGGTCATCGCGACGCGGCGCTCGCGGGATCCCGGAGCGAACGGGGGTCCCGCGGGCCCGACGGCCGCACTCGGCGGGGCCGGCGCCTCCTCGGCACCCCCGCCCGACGAGGCGACGAAGTCGACGATGTCCTTCTTGGTCACGCGGCCGCCGCTCCCGGTGCCGCGGACCCGGGACGGGTCCACCCCTTGCTCCTCGGCGATCCTGCGGACCACCGGCGAGACGAAGGGGCGCGGGGCGCCGGCCGGGGCGGGCACGGAAGGGGGGGGAGGCGTCGCGGGAGCGGGGGACGCGGGTCGCTCTGCGATCGGCGGCGGGTGCACGGCGGCCGGCTCGGGCGCCTTCGTCGGGACGACCGCGCCCGCCTCCGTCTCGATCACGGCGACGACCTCGTTGACCGCGACCGTCTCTCCCTCCTGGTGGCGCACCTCGGCCAGCGTTCCCGCGGCCGGGGACGGGATCTCGGCGTCCACCTTGTCGGTGGAGATCTCGAAGATCGGCTCGTCGCGCCGGACGGCGTCTCCCGGCTTCTTCATCCAGCGGGTGATGGTCCCCTCGGTGATCGATTCGCCCATCTGGGGCATGACGACGTCGACGCGCATTTCGGTGCCTCCTCTTGATCCCGGGTCAGATGTGGATGGCCCGGCCGTGAACCGCAAGCGCGGCTTCCCCCATCGCCTCGGCCAGCGTCGGGTGGGCGTGCACGGCATGGAACAGCGACTCGGCCGTCGCCTCGAGGTGGAGGGCCGATGACGCCTCCGCGATGAGCTCGGTCGCGTGGGGCCCGATGATGTGCACGCCGAGCACCTCGTCGTATCGCCTCTCGGCGACGATCTTGATGAAGCCGCGAGTGTCCCCGAGGATCTTGGCCTTGCCGATCGCCGAGAACGGAAACGTCCCGACGGCCACGTCGTGGCCGCGCTTCCGGGCCTCTTCCTCCGACAGGCCCACGGACGCGACCTCGGGCTGACAGTAGGTGCACGACGGGATCTTGTCGTAGTTCACGGGGCGCGGATTCCGGCCGGCCGCATGCTCCACCGCCACGATGCCCTCGTGCGACGCGACGTGGGCCAGGGCCTGCGTGGGGACGATGTCGCCGATGGCATAGACGCCCGGCTCGCCGGTCCGCATCATCGAGTCCACCTCGACGAAGCCTCGATGCACCCGGACGCCGGTCCCCTCGAGCCCCAGGTCCTCGGTGACCGGGCGGCGACCGACCGCGACCAGGAGCGCCTCCGCGTCGATCACGACCGGGGCCTCTCCCTTCGAAGCGTGGATCCTGAGCCCGGCGTCCCGCCGCTCGACCCGCTCGACCTGGGTTCCGACGTGCACCTCGATGCCGCGCTTCACGAACGCCTTCTCGAGCTCCTCGCCGAGCGAGGCGTCCTCCACGGGGACGAGGCGCGGGAGGATCTCGACGACCGTGACCTTCGCGCCGAAGCTGGCGTAGATGGACGCGAACTCCACGCCGACGGCTCCCGCCCCGAGCACCGCGAGCGATCCGGGCACCCGGGTCATTCCCAGCGCGTGATCGGAGTGGAGGACCCTCTCGCCGTCGAACTCGATCCCCGGCAGGCCGCGGATCGCGGAGCCGGTCGCCAGCACGACGAAGCGGGTCGCGATCACGGACGGCGGGCCCGCGGCGGGCCGCACCTCGACGCGACCCGGCCCCGCGAGGCGCCCGCGTCCACGGAGCATCGTGACGCCGTTCTTCTTGAACAGGTACTCGACCCCCTTCGCGTTCACCGTGACGGTCTTGTCCTTGTAGCGCTGCGCCGCGGCGAGGTCCAGCTCGATCCCGGCGACCTTCACCCCGAACGCGCCCGCGTGGCGCGCGGCGTCGAGGATCTCCGCGGTGTGGAGGAGCGCCTTCGTGGGGATGCACCCCCAGTGCAGGCAGGTTCCTCCCGGCAGCGCGTCCTTCTCCACCACCGCCGTCCTGAGACCCAGCTGAGCGGCCCGGATCGCGGCGACGTAGCCGCCCGGCCCGCTCCCGATGATCGTGACGTCGTATCCGGGTTCGTTCGTCATGTGACGGTTCCCGTGGCCCCGCTGGCTGCGATGCGGCTCGACGCCCGCCGGGGCCGCTCGACATCGCTCGGGACGCGTGGTCCCGGGAGCGCCCGCCGCGATCGACCTCGGGCCGAAGTCCTCTCCTGACAGTAGTTTTCCGAGCGGTCCAATGTACCGGAGCCTCCCCGAGGGCGTCAAGCGACCGGGCGGGTCCCCTCCCGACAACGCGGATCGGCGCCGGTGTTGACGGGAGGGACGGGGGGCGTCTAGCGTGTCGCGGTCCCACGCCTCAGGGAGCGCGGCCAGGTGAGCACGAAGATCTTCACGCCGCGATCGGCCCGCGAGTGCGCGGGATCGCTCCTCCCGGTCGCGCGGCTCATGTGCCGGTTGATCCGGGAGATGGATGGCGCGCGCGCGGGAGCCGGAGGACCGGACGAGCCCGTGGCGCGCGGCTACTTCTCGCTCGTCGGGGGTTTCCTCGCCGCGGTCGGCCGGATCGAGGCCGCCGGGGTCCGTATCAAGGACCCCCGCGCGGGGTTGCTCGACTTTCCTGCGCTCAGGAACGGACGACCCGTGTTCCTCTGCTGGTGGATCGCCGAGCCCTCCGTGGCGTTCTGGCACGAGCCGGAGGCCGGGCTCGTGGGGCGGCGTCCGGTGGACGACGAAGGACCGTGGGAGGAGCCGCCCTCCGTGCCGCCACGTCAGGGATGACACCGCGCGCTGTGCTAACATCCGTTGAAGGGGGCCGGAGCGGCGGGGTCGGGGCCGGAGGTTGTCGTGGAGACGAAGGACTCACTTCTCATCCTCCACCGGAGGCCCGAGGAAAAGGACGGCGCGGAGGTTTCCGCCTACACGACCCGGATCGCCGACTTCGTGGCGTGGGGCCGAAAGAACTCCCTCTGGCCGATGCCCATGGGGCTCGCCTGCTGCGCCATCGAGCTGATGGCGACCGTCGGGCCCCGCTACGACCTGGCGCGATTCGGGGCCGAGGCGTTGCGGTTTTCCCCCCGCCAGGCCGATCTCATGGTCGTTTCCGGCACGGTGACCAAGAAGATGGCGCCGGCGGTCAAGAAGATCTACGACCAGATGCCCGAGCCCCGGTGGGTGATCGCCATGGGAGCGTGCGCGTCCACCGGTGGAATGTACCGCTCGTACTCCGTGGTCCAGGGAGTGGACGAGATCCTCCCCGTGGACGTCTACATCAGCGGCTGCCCGCCGCGCCCTGAAGGCCTCATCGAGGCCGTACTCGAGATCCAGCGGAAGATCTCCCGGGGCGAGAAGAGCGCCTCGGAGCTGGCGGCTCCCGCCGCCTGACGCGTGGATCCCGGCTCGTCTCCCGGCGTACCCGATCTGGTGGCCAGGATCGCGGGCGAGATCCGCGATCGGGGCCCGATGCCCTTCGATCGCTTCATGGATCTCGCCCTTCACGACCGGGAGCACGGCTACTACTCGAAGGGCGCGAGTCGGGTCGGCCGGGAAGGGGATTTCTTCACCGCGAGCGACGTCGGCACCCTCTTCGGGGATTGCGTGGCGAAGCAGCTCGTCGAGATGGACCGCCTCCTCGGCCGCCCGCCGCGGTTCACCGCCATCGAGTTCGGCGCCGGGCGGGGGCTGCTCGCGCGCGACGTGCTCGACGCCGCGCCTGGAATCGACGCGGAGTTCGCATCCCGCCTGCGGTACGTCATGGCGGACCGAAGCCCCGGAATGCGAGCGGCGGCGGCGGGCCTCGTCCCCGAGGCGGAGTCGGCGTCTCCGGCGGATGTCGCGCAGCGGGCCGCCGGGTGCGTTCTCGCCGTGGAGCTGTTCGACGCGCTCCCCGTGCACCGCGTGAGGCGGCGGGAGGGACGCCTGCGCGAGGTGTTCGTGGATCTCGGCGCCGACGGCCGCTTCGTGGAGCGGGAGGGCGACCCCGCGCCGGAGGCGGAGGCGCTGGCCCGGCGTTACCGCGCCGCGGGGAGGGACGGGGAAGAGGCCGAGGTCTGTCCCGCCGCGTCCGAAGCACTCGACGCGCTCCTGGCCGCGATCCGCCGGGGCTTCGTGGTGGTCGTGGACTACGGCGACCCGGCGCCGGTCCTGTACGGCCCCGGGCGGCCGCGCGGCACGCTCCTGGCCTACCACCGGCACGCGACGAACGAGGACTTCCTCCTTCGCGTCGGTGAGCAGGACCTGACCGCGCACGTGAACCTCACCCAGCTCGAGGACCGGGGGCGGGAGCGGGGCGCCGAAACGCTCGGGATCACGACGCAGGACCGCTTCCTGATCGCGAACGGCATCCTGCGGCACTTCGAGGAAGGG